>CAZTHD010000008.1:0-14560 GCA_964613315.1 uncultured Oscillospiraceae bacterium
AATACACTGTGCAACACGCTTACATAGCTAAACTCTTTTTCTGATGATATCTCCCGGAAGGACGCCTTCGGGAAGGTTTATCTCTATGGTATCCATAGGATGTGATGACCTTTCAAGGAACTCTCCTTCGGCATTTACGATCTTCTCGACTTTGAATGCCCTGCCCACCTTTCCGGGAGTCAGGACTTCGAGCTCATCGCCTATATCAAAGGCGTTCCTTGTCAGCATCTTTCCGCCCTCAAGGGCGTTGCCCACGTAAAGGGCATCCCTTATGTATCCGTTGTCGTCCGGAGCGATCTGGGATGGCTGTCCTTCGTAAAAGCCCGTGCAGTAAGGCCGGTGGGATACTGTATTCAGTTCTTCTCTTGCCTGCTTTTTTGTTATATTTCCGTCCATTAAAGATCTGTAGGCATTGGCTACGGTCCCCACGTAGAAGGGAGTTCTCATCCTTCCTTCGACTTTGAAAGAGACAACGCCGGCTTCTGCCAGCTTATCAAGAAGACCGACGCAGCAAAGCTCTTTGGAACTGAGGATAGTCATGCCTCTTTCCGATTCGATCACGGGGAAATACTCTCCCGGACGCTTTTCTTCCATCAGATAGTAATTCCATCTGCATACCTGGGCGCACTCTCCCCTGTTCCCGGATCTTCCCGTAAGGAAGGCTGAAAGCATGCATCTTCCCGAGTAGCTCATACACATGGCTCCGTGGATAAATGCTTCAAGCTCAAGATCTTTAGGCTTATTTGCAGCTATCTCTGCTATCCGGTCAAGGCTGAGTTCCCTTGCAAGGACTATGCGCTTTACACCCATGTTATAGTAAACTTCAGCAGCTTTATAGTTCATGCAATTGGCCTGGGTGGATAGATGTATCTCCATCTCAGGGCACTTTTCTTTTATCTCTGCTATGGCTCCTATGTCCGATACTATGATGGCGTCGACTCCTGTGTCATAAAGTTCTTTTGCGTAATCTCCGAGCCTTGGTATCTCGTCGTTGTTTGCAAAGCAGTTCACAGTTACGTAGAGTTTCTTCTCCGCTTTATGGAGCTTTTTACAAGCTTCTGCAACGTCTTCCATGCCAAAACCCACGTGCTCAGCCCGCATCTGCATAAAGGGGCCTCCAAGGTAAACGGCGTCCGCTCCGTATCTTATTGCCGTTTCTACGCACTCGAGATCTCCCGAGGGCATCAATAGCTCGATGTTCTTAAGTTCCATAAATCTTATCTATTCCTTTTTGTATTATTGCCATTCAAGATCTGTCTTGCCAAGATCTGCGGCTTTTATGAGTATGACGTCGAAGAAGCCGAACTCTTCGTCAAGATCCACGTCTGCAGCGAATAACTGGACGGGATCATATCCACCTTCCGGATAAAGGTCCATAGCCTTTGCCGTGATCACGTCAAAGAAGTCGAACTCACCGGAAAGATCGGCATCACCCATTATGACGAGCACAACTTCATATACGCCTTCAGGTGCAGTGAAGTTATACGTTCCGTCACCGTTACTTTCTGCAGGGATGGGCACGTACGCTCCGTCTGACAAATACCCGACTTTGCATGGAAGATCGTAGCTGACCCTTACTGTCCTGCCGCTTACGGTATATGAATCTTCCAGGGTTTCTTCCGTGATAGCTATGACGTTTATGCCGCCTGCCGGTATCACGGCAGTCTTTACCTGAGTTTCAAACTCATCATTTTCAAATATGGCAGTATATACTATGCTACCGTCCTGTGTATCCGTAGGCGGAGTCAATATAGAAGTAGCTACTGCGGTTTCGGAAATATCGTGGCTGTGATCTCTTGCGCAGGCCTTAAGAGCCGTGCAGCTGCCGTTGCCGGCAGACCAGGTATAGGTGATCTCCTGCCAGTCATGTCCAAGGCCCGGGATCTCAGTATCCTTACTTTCGGCCAGTGATAATTCATCGTTTCTCTCTACAGTCAGAGAATATACGCTGCTGTCTTCACAGATCGCTTTAAAACTCACGTTCAACAGCTCTGTTCCGGCATCGATGGTATTTTCAGACGCATATACAAATACAATTTCTCCGGGCACAGATGTATTGACGGATCTGTATAAAAGGTCTGACTCGTATGAAGACAACTTCAGTATGTCCGGATCATATGTCATCTTGACAAATCCATTGGTAACGTTTTCGTCTTCCTTGATGCTCACAGTCACTGTCCCATCAGATACTGTGTCGACGACCGCTGCATCGGGCTGTGTATCGATAATCATCATATCAGTCTCTGCATAGATGATATTATCTGCAGACGTATCAAACACTTCTTCTGTCGACACGATCACTTCTTCATTCTCTGCAAGATACCGAACTGAATTGAGATTCCCGAAAGCAGCATTATTAGCAAGCAAGTCTTCAGGAAGCTCATCTCGTGATGATACAAGCGGTTTCATATCTGATTCGGGTGGTTCAAAATTTTCCATTTCGTGACTTGTACTATTGGCATCTTTCGGATCAACCAACCCGTCTATATATAGCCCGGTGACCGGCCATACACCCTCACCGAAGTCTCCGGCATCGTAAACGGCGTTCGCAGAAAGGTCTATTATGTACAGCGTTGTTTTGTCATCTTCCCAGTGAGACCAATAAAGATCAGTGCCATCGTAGTATAACGACTGGAAGAGAGGACTGGTCTTGATCCCGGTCTTGAATACAGTCGTCAAACCGCTGCTGCTCCAGCCTCCGCCGTATTTAGTTGATACGGAAAATCTATATATACTTCCGTCCTCATCAATAGCAAAATAGGTCGATGCACTGCTGCCGAAAACGCGTTCGGGAGTCAGAGCAACGATCATAGTTCCGTCAAGAGAATCTCCGAAATCTAGGATCCCATATGGAATACCCACCCCTGTAAACGAGGTCCCGTCAGCAAAATCCACTGTCTTCACGGCTGAATTGCCCACTATGACTTTATCCTGAATTGCGTAAATCAGACCTCCACTACCGTAGGAATTTTGATAACCCCTTGTGACAGCATTTGTGGAATAGAATAAAGGTCCTACATATGTTATGCTGTGATCAGTTCTGTCCACGGTGTACATTTCGGTCATCAAATTGTCTTCATTCAAACCGAACGCATACAAATTCTCGCTGTCATTCATATATGCAGAAAACAAAGCTGCCTCCACCGGATCATCATGGAGTCGTTCCCATTCAGGCAGCTTCCCGACATTGAATTGTGAAAAATACCTCGATCCGTCGCTGTCCCATACTATTCCGTTCAGTTCCCTGTGTTTGGCTATTACAGTGACCTTGCACTCGCCCCGTTGACTGGGATCTACATCACTGACCGCAAAAACGGACGCCGTTCCTTCAGAGATCCCCTTTATAATACCTGACTGGTCAACTGTTACCACAGACGGGTCGCTGCTGTACCACGATACGCTCTTGTTTTCTAATGTAACTGGCAGCACTTCTTCGATGAGCTGATACTCATTCCCTTTATAAATGGTAAGAGCATTAGGATCTATATGCACTTCAACGGGAATACCGGGGCTTGCTGTGATTTCCACTGACTGCTTGCGATATAGATAAGCGTTACTGAAAGCGCCACCATATCTCCAATGATACCCGTTATATATATATGCATAACCCTGATAGCCATTGTTCCCTATAAAATAGAAACAGTCACATTCAGGCCCTACGTTCCAGATCTGAGCTTCACTTCCGATGATCAACTGATATGTGACCTCAGCTCTGGTAGTATAAGTAAGATAATTGTTTCCTATTCTGAACGCCCATCCGCCGTCTCTGCTTTCCGCTGTCATTACAGCAGTACTTGGGAAATCATGCACATCTATATACGGCCTGTCATCAGTAGCTGCGACTCCGTAACGTATCCGGCTTTTCACTAAATTACCATAGGCTTTTATATTTTTTTCGGTCGGTGGATTGCAGAGATTAGTACTTCCCGCAACGTTACTGTCAACTAAAATATATTCATCTCCCTCAACGATCTCATCCGGCGAATCGACCCTGATAAACACATCTTTTGTGAGCGTGCCGCTGTCGCTGATCTTTGTCATAACTGCAGTCTCATTTCCCGCATAGTCCCCTGTAAATATGACTACATAGCCGGGAGATCTCTCTATAGCATCTGAAATATCAAAATCTATAGAAATGGCTCCCTTTTCAGGCACCGTTTCATTGAATATATCGTATCCATCCAATGACATGACTGCAAGATAAGCGATACCGATGTTTTCATCAATATTTACGGTAAGGGTCGTACCATTAAGCGTCGCTGATTCTATGACAGGCGCTGTATCGTCTATGGTAAAATCATAAGTTATACCGGCTCCGGGTCCGAGCAAGTCATTTTTGATGACAGATTTGAATCCTTCGAGGTCCAAACTGCCGGAAGTTTCCTCAAAGATATCAGACTCGTTAAAAAGCATGGCGTAGTATTCAGGAATGGCATAATAGCCCACTCTCAAACTGTCGCCCTCTGAAAAACCCAGCTCTGTGACATTTTTTCCGAATACATATGTCATTGGTCTTCGGCTGACCCAGTATCCAAGGTTATTGTTGTAAAACATTCCGTTTACGTTTACGCCGTCGATAGAAGCTGTCACATACTCGTATATAGAACCTGCAGGCCTGTCGAGTTTTCCTACAATAAAACCTGTGGTTCCGGCGGACCTTATCAGTGTATATCTGACACTCTCTATGACCGTTGAACTCTTTACTGCTAGCCGGTCTGCAGGAAATACCTCTTCTACTGTATATGGATTGCCTGTCACATAATATGACGATCCATCTACGCTTAAAGTCATATAATTCGTATCCGGGACCTTATCCGGCACGCCATAAGTACTGTAAAGATATCTACGATTGCCGTAAAGTGCTGACTGCGGCGAAGTGGTATCGAACATACCAGGATCGGTCCAACTCCCATAAAACCCCAGGATCGGGATGCTGTGTTCATGAGCATAGGTCTTACCGGCCTCATCTATGTCATTGCACTTGACATAAGTAAAACCTTCCACGTAAAAACCATTCGTATAAATACTTTCGGTTTCCTCAGTATTCTTTAAGCAAATCGTAACGGTGACCTTCCTTTGACTGTTTGCGAGTACAAGCCCGTCGTTGAAATTACTACCGTTATTAACATGGTCAAGGAGAAGATGTGCGTCCTTGGAGCTGATCTTTCCGTCCTGATCAATGTCACCTGTATAAAGATCAAGGGTATTTCCATCCTGAATTCCGGAAAGGTAGTCAAGAAGGGCCTGGGCATCTGCTGAGTTTGTTTTACCGTCAAGGTTCACATCATACTCTTCCCCTTGATAACCTATATCTTCCCATGTATATACGATATCAGCCTCTATATCTTCTGTGGTCGTATTCATCCTGTAGATGATTTGCGGTCCCTCAGCATAATACTGGGTTTGCGGCATTGCTTCCTGCGTAAAAATGTCGGTACTCAGATCAAAATGAAGATCAAGGTCTTCCAAATTATAAACTGTAAAACTATACTCGAAAATCCCGGTCCTATTCGGATCATCTCCAAGTTCTGCTTTGATCTTCCCATCAGCGGCCGCTCCGGTCTTCGCTGTCAATGTATCATCTAAGCAGTCCATCATTATGACGGATGATGCTTTTACTGCCTTTGACACCTCCACAAGTCCTGCTCCCTGCTGAAGAATTGAAATATACTTTCCTTTATTCTTCATCGGAGTAGCCGTAGACATAAGAAGACTCTGACTTATAGCTCTTTGACTGTAATTTTCCTCCAATTCACGGTTATGTACAGAAAGGTCCTTTTCCTTCACGTACTGAGCCAAGAGCGCAGACGTTCCTGCGATATGAGGCGAAGCCATGGAAGTTCCGGACAAAGTTTCATACTGATCAGGGCCTCCTGCAATAGTGCCTTTAGCAGTGACATTTGTACCGTAAACAGAACGTATATTACCTCCGGGAGCCGTGATCTCCGGTTTCAAAAGCAAGGATCCGGGAATGCCCCATGAAGAAAAATCTGATATCACCGCATCTTCTCTTGCTATCGGATTGCTTCCGGATTTGTAAATGTTGTCTGCGGATGCTACCGACAAAGAATTGATATACGACGCGGGAGCTCCCAATGTGTTCATCGAAACATCCTCAGCATATAATTTACCGGAACTCGTATTAGTTGCAAAGGACCTTGAATTACCTGCTGAAACGGAGAGCACGGCTTTGCTGTTATACTTATTGTTTGACAAGTCGTTGAAAACATCCTGATATCCGGGTATGTACGTAAAACCGGGTTCAACACTTCCCAAAGACAGATTGATAGCATCAGCGCCGAGTACTATAGCGTCTTCGATAGCTGCGATATAATCAGAATCATACGCGCCTCCGCTTGCTCCGAATATCTTCATTATCAGAAGTTGTGCATCGGGAGCCATTCCTACAGCTAGATACAGGCGTGCAGCCTCAGTATATTGGTTATTGCTATACAAATACCTATTTGCAGCAGCAATACCGGCGACATGAGATCCGTGTTCTCCTTGAGTATCGCTGAGATGATCGATAGTTGTATTTTTATCTACATAGTTGTAGCCAAATGGAATCTTTGTATTAACATAACTCCCGCCTTTACCATTGAGCTTGCTTTTGACAGCATTTACCTCATTCTTTGTGAGAAGATCCGGCTGGCTGGCAAGAGTACTGAGTGAATACTCAAAATCTGAAGACCTAAATGATTGATGCGTAGTATCGATGCCTGTGTCTATGATGGCAATAAGACTGCCGGCTCCCGTATACCCTTCTGCCCAGGTGTCGGCTGCTCCCACCATATCCCTATAGGTATGACCAGTCCTGGTCCCGTCTGTTTCAGAAGCCTCTTCGGCGGAGTACTGATTCTCTATATATACTGACTTTACGCCTTTTACATGCTCGATCCTGACTATGTCTGAAAAGAGGACTTCCGCTGAAATGACGTTGGTAAGGAGAGTAAGGTTCCACCTGACGTCAAGATCTTTTCCCAATGCGCTTTCGATCCTGCGCTGTACAGCATCCTGTGCCTTTTTGAGCTCATCTCTGTATGCGTCTACATCATCGCTGTCTGCTATGCCGTCAAGAGAATAGCCGGCATCTGCGACTGAATCTCCGTCGAGGAATATGCTGACTCTGACGATATCGCCGGGCTTGTGGGTCATTTCTTCGATCTCCGGAGTTTCTTCAGATTCCAGCTCGCCAAGCTTTTTCACGTGAAGAGTGGAAGGATCGATCTCCTCCATTTCCAAAGGGATGCCCGTGTTTTCTTCGATCTCCAAAGGAATATCTGCCTCGCCCGGTTCCGACGCAAAGGCTGTGATCGGAAAGCTGCTGAAAACAAGCAGCATCATGAGAACTAACGCTAATATCTTTTTCATGTCTCTCCTCCAGTATCCGTTGATTTATATTACTCCAATTATATTCTATCATTTTTTTCAATGAGAGGGTATTCAGTATTTTTTTCTAACCCATATAAAGATAATATATAACCATCAAAAGGCCGGAAGGAACTGTATGGGGCGGATCAAGCGTGCACAAAAAAACAGGCAGGACCTTTTCGGTCTTACCTGTCATATTATCATCGCATTGATACATTTACCACAGTATATCCTCGTAGGTAGGATATGGCCAATAATCTGCTCCGACCAGGGCTTCGAGGTTGCTGAGCATTGCTCCGAGCTGTGCAACTGGACCTGCTATCTTCTCCCTGTAGTAAAGGGCCGCATCTATGCCGTCCATTATGCCGGGAGCATCGGAAAGGTCCTTCATCAGATCACCGTTCACGGTATATATGTTATGTACGAGGACTCCTATCTTTGAAAGCATATCCCTGTCCACAGCTTCGTTTATGCCAAGGTCTTTCTTGTTCAATATGAGTCCCGAAAGGTCCGATTCATACTCTTTCACGCCGGGCAGTATGTGCCTTAGGAACATCTCGCTCAAGGTATTGGCTTCGATGGCGGTCTTTGCGCAGTAGTTGGCAAGATGTATGGAATACCTTGCCCTCATCTCGCCTTCCGTATATACGTCGTGGGAGGTAAAGAGCCTGACATTCTTCTCATTGATATACTGGGGCATGCTGTCTACAGTATCATTGAGTATGGGCAGTCCCCTCTTTTTTGCTTCTTCGACCCATTCTTTTCCGTAGCCGTTGCCGTTGAAGACTATGCGCCTGTGGGCAGCAAGGGTCTCCTGGAGAAGTGCCTGAAGTTCTTCATTGAAGTCCTTTGCTTTTTCAAGCCTGTCTGCGTACTTCTTTAGCTCTTCGGCCATCATGGTATTGAGGACAACGTTGGGTCCGGCTATCGACTGGCTAGATCCGAGCATACGGAACTCGAATTTGTTTCCGGTGAATGCCATGGGAGCAGTCCTGTTCCTGTCCGTCGTATCCTGAGGTATCTCGGGCATGCTGTCTATACCTATCTTCAGGGTTTTAGCAGCTTTGTCTTCATATGCTTTTCCTTCTATGATCGCATCCACTATGGACGTAAGCTCCGAACCAAGAGATACGCTCATGATTACCGGAGGAGCTTCGTTTCCGCCGAGACGGAAGTCGTTCCCTTTATATGCGACGCAGCACCTGAGCATTTCCTGATAATCGTCGACGCCTGCGAGGAAAGCCGCGATGAAGGTAAGGAACCTTGCGTTCTGGCTCGGGGTCTTTCCGGGCTTTAGGAGATTTTCTCCCTTATCGGTCATGAGGCTCCAGTTGTTATGCTTGCCGCTTCCGTTGACTCCCGCAAAAGGCTTTTCAGACAAAAGGCACTCAAAACCGTGCTTGTGGGCAAGCTTTTGCATGAGCTCCATTGTGATCTGGTTGTGATCGCAGGCCGTGTTGACGTCGCAGTAAACGGGGGCAAGCTCGTGCTGGCAGGGAGCCGCTTCGTTATGCTCCGTCTTTGCGTTGACTCCCAGCTTCCAGAGCTCTTCGTCGAGCTCGTGCATAAATTCCATGACGTCGGGCTTTATGCTGCCGAAATAGTGGTCGTCAAGCTCCTGGCCCTTAGGAGGCCTTGCGCCGAAAAGTGTGCGTCCGCAGAGCTTAAGATCCGGGCGCTGCTCGTAATATTCCTTCTTTATGAGGAAATATTCCTGTTCAGGGCCTACCTGTGGTATGACGTGGACGTTCTTTTTCTCTCCGAAAAGCTTTAATATCCTGCTGCACTGCTTATCTAGAGCTCTCACAGAGCGAAGCAGCGGTGTCTTCTTGTCCAAGACGTCTCCGCTGTATGACAGGAATATGGTGGGTATGTACAGGGTATTATCCTTTATGAATGCAGAAGACGTCGGATCCCAGGCCGTATAGCCTCTTGCTTCGAAGGTGGCCCTGAGGCCCCCTGAAGGAAAGCTCGACGCATCGGTCTCGCCTCTTGTGAGCTCGCTTCCCGAAAGCTCAAGTATGACCTTGCCCCTTCCGGCAGGAGCTATGAAGCTCTCGTGCTTTTCAGCTGTGAATCCCGTCATAGGCTGGAACCAGTGAGTATAATGGGTGGCGCCTTTTTCCGTAGCCCATTCGCACATGGCTTTCGCTATTTCGTCAGCCGCTTCTATGGAAAGAGTGGTCCCGTTCTTGACGCACTCGTTCCACGCCTTGTACGACTTTTCACTTATGTACTTTTTCATGGTCTCTTCCGTAAAGACCATGCTTGCAAATATCTCCGGTATCTTCATAACAATCACATTCAAATATTACAGTTTTTCAAAATATTTCTTCGCGGCCTCAAAGATGCGTATATCGTAATTTCCGGGAACGTTTTTGTAAAGGCCGGAAGCGGTCCTTTCCGAATGTCCCATCTTTCCGAATACTCTGCCGTCTGGAGAGGTTATGCCCTCTATGGCATACATGGAACCGTTGGGATTGAACTGTATATCCATGGTGGCATTTCCGTCGAGATCGACGTACTGAGTGGCTATCTGGCCATTAGCCGCAAGTTCTTTTATGAGCTCTTCGCTTGCAAGGAACCGTCCTTCGCCGTGGGAGATGGGAACGCTGTACACTTCACCGGGCTGCGTGAACGAAAGCCACGGGGACTTGTTTGAAGCTATCCTCGTCCTGACTATCTTTGACTGGTGCCTTCCTATGGTATTGAAGCTTAAGGTCGGACAGTTCTCGTCTGTATCTATGATCTTTCCGTAGGGAACGAGTCCAAGCTTTATGAGAGCCTGGAAGCCGTTGCATATGCCTCCCATGAGACCTCCTCTTGTATCGAGAAGATCTGTGACCCCATCCTTTATCTCGGGATTTCTGAAGAATGCTGTGATGAACTTTCCGCTTCCGTCCGGTTCGTCACCTCCTGAGAAGCCTCCGGGTATAAATACTATCTGGGACTCTCTAAGTTTTCTTGAGAAGTCCGCTATGCTCCTTGAAATGCCTTCGGAACTTAAATTGTTTATGACGAAGACTTCAGGATCGAGACCTGCGTCCGCCATGGCCTTTGCGGAATCCATCTCGCAGTTGGTCCCCGGGAATACCGGGATCAATACTTTAGGTCTTGAAACTGCGATCGGCGCGTAAACCCTTTCTGCTGCAGAAAAGCTGAAGTTTTCTACATTTCCTTTGCTCTTTACTTCGTTGCAGCTGAATACGTCTTCAAGCTTTCCTTCGTAAAGATCGTATACTTCCGAAGTCTTTATCTTTTCATCGCCGTATACGAATTTCCTGGCTGCGGTGATCTCCCCTATGACCTCCATTCCCTCTTCCGGCTTTGCTATCTCGAGAAGGAAGGATCCGTAGCTCCAGGAGAACAGCTCTTTAAGGCTGTGATACTTCGAAAATTCAAATCCGAAATCGTCGCCCATGGCCATCTTCATGACGGCTTCTGCAATGCCGCCCATGCCTAAGGTGTAGCAGGATACTGCCTTCTTGCTCCTTAAGAGCTCTGTCACCTTTTCATATACGGCAAGAAGAGATGAAGCTTTGGGAAGTCCGTTTTCTCCGTATTTCGGCTCTATTTTTACCAGCTTGTTGCCGGCCTTCTTGAACTCGGGCGTTACGACGCTCGATATATTATCAGTCGTTACGGCAAAGGATATGAGCGTGGGGGGAACGTGTATGTCTTCAAAGGAACCGGACATGGAGTCCTTTCCTCCTATAGCTCCTATGCCAAGGTCCATCTGCGCCTTGTATGCTCCTAGAAGGGCTGCAAAGGGTTTGCCCCACTTCTTGGGATCTTTGCCCAGCTTTTCGAAATATTCCTGAAGGCTCAGATATACGTCTTCAAAGCTGGCGCCTGCCGCTATGAGTTTGGACACCGACTCGACTATGGCAAGGTATGCTCCGTGATAGGGGCTTTGCTCTGAGATATAGGGGTTGTAACCCCAGGACATGAAAGAACAGGTATCAGTATGGCCCTTTTCGACCGATACCTTATGTACCATGGCCTGGATAGGCGTGCGCTGCCTTCTTCCTCCGAAGGGCATGAGCACAGTGTTTGCGCCTATGGTCGAATCGAATTTCTCCGAAAGGCCTCTCTTTGAACAAGTGTTAAGATCCGATGCGACGGCCTTCATGCCGCTTATGAAATCGGAAGGAGTATCTTTGTCCTTGAATTCGGCCTTAGAGGTCTCAACTATGACGTGCTTTTCAGCACCGTTGGAATTAAGGAACTCTCTTGAGATATCGACTATCTTGTCACCGTTCCAGCAAAGTGTGAGCCTTGGCTCTTCCTTTACTACAGCGACTCTTACGGCTTGAAGATTTTCGGACTCTGCTATCTCAAGGAATCTCTTTTCATTTTCCGGAGCTATGACAACTGCCATCCTCTCCTGTGATTCGCTTATGGCAAGCTCAGTGCCGTCAAGTCCTTCATATTTCTTAGGGACTGCGTTGAGGTCCACGTCAATGCCGTCGGCAAGCTCTCCTATGGCTACGGATACACCGCCTGCGCCGAAGTCGTTGCAGCGCTTGATCATCCTCGAGCTTTCCGGATTTCTGAAAAATCTCTGGAGCTTTCTTTCCTCGGGAGCGTTTCCTTTCTGTACTTCGGCTCCGCAGTCTTCTACTGATTTGACCGTATGGGCCTTGGATGAGCCTGTTGCTCCGCCTATGCCGTCTCTTCCTGTCTTGCCTCCAAGGAGTATGATGAGATCTCCAGGAACGGGTCTTTCTCTTACTACGTTTTCAGCAGGAGCAGCCGCTATGACTGCACCTACCTCCATCCTCTTTGCTGCATAGCCGGGATGGTATACCTCGTCCACTATACCTGTGGCAAGGCCTATCTGGTTGCCGTAGGAAGAATATCCGGCGGCAGCCGTCGTAACTATCTTTCTTTGCGGGAGCTTGCCCTCTATGGTCTCCGAGATGGGCACCGTGGGATCTGCAGCTCCTGTTACTCTCATTGCCGCATATACGTAAGACCTTCCTGAAAGCGGGTCTCTTATGGCTCCGCCTATACAGGTGGCCGCTCCGCCGAAGGGCTCTATCTCTGTGGGATGGTTGTGAGTCTCGTTTTTGAAAAGAAGGAGCCAGTCCTGATCTTCTCCGTCGACATTGACCTTTATCTTTACAGTGCAGGCGTTGATCTCTTCGGACTCGTCCAGTTTATCGAGTTTACCTTCCCTCCTCAAAGCCTTGACTGCAATGGTCGCTATGTCCATGAGGCAAACGGGCTTTGTTCTTTCGAGCATGTTCCTTGTCTTAAGATAATCGTCGAAGGTCTCCTGCAAAAGCTCGTCTTCGAATTTGACGTATCCTATTATGGTGCCGAAAGTCGTATGTCTGCAGTGATCCGACCAGTAGGTATCTATCATTTTGATCTCCGTGATAGTCGGGTCTCTTTGTTCCTTTTTGAAATATTCCCTGCAGAAAGCCAGATCGTCCGCATCCATGGCAAGTCCGTACTTTGCTATGAACTCATCTATGGCTTCTCCGTCGAGCTCTCTGAAACCTTCAAGCACTGCCACCTTTGAAGGCACAGCATATTCCATCTCGAGGCTTTCAGGTTTTTCAAGGGATGCTTCCCTTGCTTCAACGGGGTTGACGACGTACTTCTTTATCTTTTCAAGGTCTTCTTTGCTCAGGTCTCCGTAAAGAGCATATACCTTTGCAGAGCGCACGAGGGGTCTTTCGCCCTTCGTTATGAGCTGTATGCACTGGGCTGCAGAATCGGCTCTTTGATCGAACTGACCGGGAAGATACTCAACTGCAAAGACAGTGGCTCCGGGAAGAGAAACTTCGCTGCTGCATATATCGAGCTGGGGTTCTGAAAATACGTATCTCGATGCGTATTCGAAATCCTCTTCGCTCAGGTTCTGCGCATCGTAGCGGTTAAAAAGCCTCACGTCTTCAAGGGCTTCTATGCCGAGAAGCTTCTTTAGCTCGCTAAGCAGCGCCGATGCTTCATGTGCCAGTTCTTTTCTTTTTTCAACAAATACTCTGTATACCATCACTTTATCCTTTATATGCCTTTAGAGCTCTCTGGCCTATGTCGTGTCTCATATATGAGTTTTCAAAATTGACCTTGGACGTGACCTCGTATGCCTTTTCGATGGCCTCCTCCAAGCTGTCCGCAACGGCCGTGCAGCCAACTACTCTGCCGCCGTCAGTGAGGAGCTTTCCGTCTTCGATCCTGGCCCCTGCTACGTACACCTGATCTTGCACCTCATCGGCTATGGTCATCTCGAAGCCCTTCTCGTATTTTTCAGGATAGCCTTCAGATGCCATGATAACGCAGCATGCATGCTTATCCGAGAACTTTACTTCCACTTCTGAAAGCCTTTCTTCGGTGACTGCTCTCATGATGGTGCGAAGGTCTCTCTCAAGGAGAGGCCCTACCACCTGTGTCTAGGGATCTCCGAAGCGGCAGTTGTATTCTATGACCTTCGGACCGTCTTTTGTTATCATTAGTCCGAAGTAGAGGCAGCCTTTGAAGGTCCTGCCTTCGGCGTTCATGGCCTTCATGGTAGGAAGGAATATCTTTTCCATGCACTCCTTTGCGACTTCTTCAGTATAGTAGGGGTTGGGAGCTACAGTTCCCATGCCGCCTGTATTGAGTCCCGTGTCATAGTCCCCTGCTCTTTTATGGTCCATGGATGATACCATGGGGATGAGGGTCTTTCCGTCGGTAAAGGCGAGCACAGATACTTCAGGTCCTTCGAGGAACTCTTCGACAACGATGCGGTCTCCGCTTTTACCGAACTTCTTGTCCTCCATTATCTCCTTTACGGCAGCCTCGGCGACTTCGTGAGTTATGGCTATGATAACGCCTTTTCCGAGGGCAAGGCCGTCGGCCTTCACCACTGTGGGAAGAGGAGCTGTCCTTACGAACTCCAGGGCCTCTTTAGCATCGTCAAAGACGTTGTATGCTGCTGTAGGTATGCCGTATTTCTTCATCATATCTTTTGAAAAGACCTTGCTGCTTTCTATTATGGCGGCATTTGCCTTGGGCCCAAAAGAAGGTATACCTGCAGCCTCAAGGGCGTCAACGCAGCCAAGAGCTAAGGGATCGTCAGGAGCTACCACTGCGTAGTCGACCTCATGTCCCTTTGCGAATTCCACTATACCGTCTATATATGTTGCTTGTATCGGGACGCAAACGGCGTCTTTAGCCATGCCCCCATTACCGGGAA
>CAZTHD010000009.1:0-14368 GCA_964613315.1 uncultured Oscillospiraceae bacterium
GACTGTCGATGGTCTCTTTCGCAGGACCTCTCTCATGGATCTTTCCCTTGTGCAGGAACAAAAGCTCGTCGGCTATCCTGTAGGCCTGTCCCGACGAATGTGTGATCAGTATCACTGCAGCGTTTTTCTCATCGCAGTATTCCCTGATCATTTTTTCTGATTCAAGAGTGCTCTCCACGTCCATGGCTGCAGTAGGTTCATCGAGGATCAATAGATCGAAATCTTTTCCGAGTATCCTCGCAAGAGCCAGCTTTGCTGTCTCACCGCCGGAAAGCTTTTTTGCGTTTTCATTTGCCAGCGGTCCCATGCCCAGCCTTGAAAGAAGCTCGCCTGCCCTTTCCTCTGAAACTCCGGTGAGCAGGACATTCTTTTTCACGCTCATCCTGAATGGATAGTTTTTCTGGGGCATGTATCCTGCGTTTACATTTTTATCTTCGAGCCCTCCCGATGCGAGCTCTCTTGCAAAGGTGGTCTTGCCGCTGCCGTTGGCACCCATGACCGCATAGATCTTTCCCTTTTCGAATTCCATTTCAGGAACGTCCAGGACCACCCTTCCGCCGTATTCTTTTTTCAAAGCTTTACTTTTCACGGGTCACCTTCTTTTCGATCATGTGAGTAAGTACGTTTACTATCAGAGCTATGGTCATGAGTATTATGCCAAGGCCCATGGCTCTTGGCATATCGCCCTTGTTGGTATACTCCATTATCGACGTAGTCATGACGTTGGTCTTCCAGGCTATGGCTCCGCCCACCATGGATACGGCTCCGACTTCCGCAATAGCTCTCGAGAATGCGAGAAGAAAGGCGAAGAAGATCTGGAATACGCACTCGTTCATGAGAAGAAGGAAAGTCTGTCCTTTTCCAAGACCAAGACCTTTTGCGGTCTCAAGGACCGGAACTGATATAGATGCTGAAAAGCTTTCCATATTTCCGGCGACTATCGGAGTGATGAGAGCGATTTGGGCAAGTATCATCAGCTTTACACTGTACATCAGATGAAAAGCTCTCAAAGGGCCGACTCCTGAAAATAAAATGTAGAAAAGAAGACCGCATACCACAGGAGGCATTGCCATGAAGGTGCGGTTGATCACAGACAGTGCGCCTTTTCCTTTAAATCGGCCTGTTCCCAATAAAATGCCAAGCGGCACCCCTATGAGGAGTGCCACCAATGAACTTGACAAACTCATCCTCGCTGTAGTTCCGAGGACGTTCAGGAGCTCAGCGTCTTTGCTGAGGATCAATGCAATTGCTTTCCGAATTGCGGTCTTCATTCAGATTACTGCGTAAGTCCGCCGTTTTTATAGAATGTGAGATAAGTAGCCTTATCGGAAAGTACGTATGCTCCCTTTTCAAGAGCCATCTTAAGGCATGCGCCCATTCCGGCGTTGGAATAGGTATACCAGTCTTTATACTGCTCTACGGAAGCTGAATCTGTGGTGATACCCAGTTCTTCAGGCCAAAGTGAGATCTCCTTCGTATGCGTACCGGAGTTGTCTCCTCTTGAAACGAACTGATACTTTCCGTCTGCAATGGCCTTGAATGCGTCCTTGACTGTGGCTGCATCCTTTGCCTTTGCCGGATCTTCCTTAGGTCCGCAGAGTACGAAATAGTTGTACATGAAGCTGTTGCGCTCGGATTTGAGGCCTTCTACCACGTAGGAATATCCTGCATCTACGAAAGCTGTTTCCTGCTTCTTTGCATGTACGAGGATGACGTCGGCATTGCCTGCCTTTGCAGCTGCTATTGCCTTGCCTGTTCCTGCGGAAGCAACTTCTACCTTGTATCCGTACTTCTCTTCGAACTTCGGAAGAAGGTATGCGAGAAGTCCGCTGTCCTTGACAGAAGTCGTTGTGGAAAGGCGTATGGTCTTTGTCTCTTCTGTTGCTGCAGGAATTTCAGCTGTTGAAGATGCGCCGTCTTCGAGCAGATAGAAAAGATATTCGCCGTAATCTGCGAATCCGTAATCCTTTGCAAGGCCTTTTCCTTCATCGGAGAGGATCCAGTTGATGAGAGCCTCTGCTCCTGCTGTGTTGATCTTTACCGTTGCTGCGTCGACTGCATTGCCGTCAGCGTCTACCCAGGGTGAATTGGGGTTGACGGCCATGATCGTATAGGTATTGATCATGCTGTCGTCAGCTTCGTAAAGGATCTTTAGGTTGATACCTTCGTCTTTGGGCTCTTCCTGCTTTTTGCCGCATGCTGCAAAGCACAAAAGCATGGAAAGTACCAATAATACTGATACTACTTTTTTCATTATTGTATATTTCTCCTTTTCAAAATGGAAGGCACAGGCGTTTCCCCCTGTACCCTTTGATATATTTCCGGACTGCATCCATACCCTGCATTGGCTTCAGAACTGCAGCCTCGAAGAAATCCGCAGAAGAGTATACTATCATATTCGATATTATTCAAGTGGATCTTGCTTTACCCCCAATGAAAAAAGGGATAGAATATCACCAGCAGATCAGGAGATTTATTATGTTGAACGTTAAAACGCCGGACGAAGTGCTGGCGATAATAGAAAAAGAGATCGGCCCGCTAAAGCAGACCGAAAGAGTAGATATACTTGCATCATCAGGGAGGATCCTGGCAGAGGACGTATGCTCTTCCGAATACGTTCCGGGATTCAACAGGTCGTCTGTGGACGGCTACGCCATAAGGGCAAAAGACAGCTTCGGCTGTACTGAGAGCATTCCTGCGATACTAAAGCTCACAGCTGAGATAGAAATGGGAAAAGAGTTCACAGAAGAGCTCCCCAGAGGATGCTGCGCTTCGGTCCCCACAGGTGGAAAAGTCCCGGACGGAGCCGACGGCGTCGTCATGATCGAATATACGGAAAAATTTTCAAAGGATGAAGTAGCCATAATAAAGCCCATAGCCCCGGGAGAAAATCTCGTATATAAAGGGGACGACTGTAAGCCGGGACAGATCATCGCAAAAGCAGGCACCGCAGTAAAAGCGCAGCACGTCGGAGTATTTGCATCTCTTGGCATAAAGACCGTTCCCGTTGCAAAAAAGATAACTGCCGGCATAATCTCTACGGGAGACGAGCTTGTAGATATAGACGAGACCCCAAATGACGGACAGGTAAGAGACGTAAATTCATACATGCTTGCAGCCCTGTGCAAAGAGAGCGGATGTGAAGTGATCAATTACGGTTTTTGCAAAGACGAAGAGGAAACTTTGAGAGGACTCGTAAAAAGAGCTCTTTCGGAATGCGACCTCGTGCTGATCTCGGGAGGAAGCTCCGTAGGGCAGAAAGATGCTACGGCGAGGATAATCGAAGGATACGGTCCCCTGCTCTTCCACGGCATAGCCATGAAGCCCGGGAAACCCACCATTCTCGGCAAATGCGGAAAGAAGCCCATCATCGGTCTTCCCGGACACCCGGGGGCGAGTTTCTTCGTATCGACACTTTTCGTAAAGCCGCTGATCTCAAAACTTACAGGAAACGTCGACAGAGACTGGCCTGTCCCTGCAAAGATTTCAGAAGCCATACCTGCGAACCAGGGAAGGACCGTATACATAGGTGTACAGCTGGAATATGAAGGAGATACCCTTTATGCGACTCCCGTTCAGAGTAAATCGGGCCTTGTGAGCTCTCTTGCAGTTTCCGACGGTTTCGTCTGCGTTCCGAGGGACTGCGAAGGCTACCCAAAGGGAGCTGAAGTAAAAGCGTATATTTTTTGATCAAGGAGAGTATATATAAATGTCATTCAACTATCTGACGAACGTCCCTTTAAAAGAGGCAAAGGAAAACTATTTAAAGCAGCTGAAAAGCAGTGGCTTCGCAGCAGGAGTCGAAAGTATATCTTCACCTGACTGCACCGGAAGGGTATCGGCAAAAGCTGTCTATGCAAAGATCAGCGCACCCCATTACACAGCCAGCGCTATGGACGGCATAGCATTAAGGGCTGACGTGACCTACGGAGCTACAGCAACCACCCCGGTCATACTTGAAAAAGACCAGTTCACCGTTGTGGACACCGGCGATCCCGTTCCTGAAGACTGTAATGCCGTAGTCATGATCGAAGACGTCATCTGGGAAGACGACGGAAGGGTAAAGCTCTATGCAGCAGCAGCGCCTTGGGCCAATATACGTCAGATAGGCGAAGATATCTGCGCAGGAGAAATGGTACTTCCATCTTTCTGCAAAATTGAGCCTGCCACCGTAGGGGCTATGCTGGCAGCGGGCGTGCTCAAAGCCGAAGTACTCAAAAAACCCGTAGTCGGAATAATACCCACAGGAGACGAAATAGTGGAGCCTTCAGAGAATCCCGGCCCCGGAGACGTGATGGAATTCAACTCCTCTATCTTTTCAGGAACGCTTAAGGGTTGGGACTGCATTCCGAAAACCTACCCAATAGTCAGAGACAAGCCCGAGCTCATAAGAGAAGCGCTGAAAAAAGCTGCAGATGAATGCGATATAGTCCTGATCAACGCAGGTTCCTCCGCAGGAAGAGACGACTGGACCACCCAGTGCATCGCTGAGATCGGAGAAGTCTATTATCACGGCATAGCGATAAAACCCGGCAAACCGGCCATACTTGCAGCAGCCGGAAACAAGCCCATACTCGGCATACCGGGATATCCTGTGTCCGGCATCATAGTCATAGACGAATTCTTGAAACCCATAATAGATCTTTGGTACCACAGAAGCGAAGAGATAACAAAGACCGTAAAAGCAGCTCTCGCAAAGAGCATAGTATCCGGTCTTAAGTATCAGGAGTACGTAAGAGTCAAGCTGGCAAAAGTCGGAGATAAAATGGTTGCAAGCCCTCTCCCAAGAGGCGCAGGCCTTGTAAGTTCTTTTATGAAAGCAGACGGTATGATAACGATCCCGCAGGGGCTTGAAGGTCTGGAAACGGGAGAAGAAGTAGACGTTGAACTTCTAAAACCCCTTGAAGCCCTGAGCAATACTGTCCTTGCAATAGGATCGCACGATCCTCTGATCGACGAACTTTCAGATATGCTCCACGCAGAAGACCCCTCTCTTTATCTAAGCTCTACCCACGTAGGTTCCATGGGTGGCATCATGGCCGTAAAGCGCAGAGAATCTCACATAGCAGGTTGTCATCTCCTTGACGAGGAAACAGGTGAATACAACTATTCATATATGGAGAAGTACTTCCCTGATGGCGGAATAAGACTTGTCGAATGCGTCGGAAGAACACAGGGCATCATGGTCGCAAAAGGAAATCCTTTAGATATAGAGAAGTTCGAAGACCTGTCAAAACCGGGGCTTCGCTACGTCAACAGACAAAAAGGCTCAGGAACGAGAGTGCTTACAGACTACCTCGTAAAGAAATACGGAATGGACGAGAGCAAAATAGACGGATACGACAGGGAGGAAACGACTCATACCTCCGTAGCTGCCCAGATAGCAGCAGGCTCCGGAGACGCCGGCATGGGCATATACTCTGCAGCAAAAATATACGGACTTGACTTCATCCCCGTATGCACGGAGCAGTACGACTTCATAGTGGCTGATTTCGCATGGGAACTGCCGCAGGTCCAGAAGCTCATCGAGATATTGAAAAGCGATGAATTCGCAAGAAGGATAAATGCTCTCGGAGGATATACCCTCGAGCATCCGGGAACGGTCAGAAGAAGATTCTAAAGCTAAGATATGATAAATCAAGAAAAAGGGTTTCTGTTTTTAGAAGCCCTTTTTCATTTTTTCTTTTTATTTGGATGTTTTGCTTTTTGCGCTGCTTCCCGTTCTTCTTTGTCTATATCGTTCTGCACTGCGCCTACTATCTGTGTGAACACAACGCAGCCTGCGAACATGACAAGGCCAAGGAACATGAGCAGAATCTTTTTGTACTGCCAGTCGCCGGGCACGAAGCTGCTGACGCAGAGGAAGGCGATGAGGCAAACTGTAGCACCAAAGAAGGTGATCTTTCCTTCCTTCGTCCTGAAGGTCTCTAAAAATGCATTTCTGTTTTTCATTTCTCTTCACTTTTAAAAATGCCCGGTCGCTTTTCGGCCGGGCATTAAGCTTGAACGATTTTAGACTATTCTGCCTTCGGTGCTTTCTCTGCGCGGAGCTTAGCCATATATTCCTCTGTGAGAGGATAGAGGAAGAACAGAAGTGCGGACAGTATGGAGAGTCCGCCGAGTCCGTAGATGTAGAGACTTCTGAGTGCTTCTGCAGGGGTGAGGCCCTTTGCGGGGTCAAATCCTATAGCTACGCAGCCGAAACCTGCAACTGCTGTTCCGAATACTGCAGCGATCTGAAGTGCAAATCCTCCGATGGAGAAGGTAAGTCCCTGAGCCTTCGATCCCTTGACGAGAGCATTGTATTCTCCGATATCTGCCATGCAGACCGGGATGAGCGTGGAAGAGAATACTCCGAAGAACTGGAAGAGGCACATGCATACCATGAATGCCATACCGCTCGTCTTAGGTACAAAGAGAAGAGCGAAGATGCAAAGTGCAGATGCAAGTGTTGTATAGATGAATACGTTTCTCTTACCGATCTTCTTCGTGAGCGGTGTAACGAGGAGTGCTCCGAGGAAGGAGATAGCATAGGTAGCTACCATATATACCTGCATGATGGAGAGGTCGCCTACAACGTACATTACGTAGTAGTTGAGGAGTCCGCCCATGACTGAGAGTATAGCTACTCTGAAGATAGCGCAGATAACGAAGATGAACATCGGCTTTGTGAAGGTGTTCTTGATGTCTGCCCAGGTCATCTTGGGAGCAGCCTGCTTGGGACCGCCTGCTGCGACCACGTTGCTGTCGCACTTCTTTGTGATAGCGGAAACAACAATGAAGCAAAGGATCGCGATGATACCGAATACCAGGTTGTTGACTGTCCAGCCGATGGGTTTGATCGTGAACTGGACTCCGGGTCCGGGAACTCCGCCTTCCATGACGAATCTTGCAACGACTGCTGCAGAGATCGTGGAGAAGATAACACGGGCGATGGTTCCGAGCTGTGAAGAAGCTGCTGTGACTGCTACTCTGTCGACCGGGTTAGCGGAGATCTTTGTCATAAGTCCGCGGTGATTGGTCCACATGAGGCAGTAACCGAGCCAGTATACGAAGAACATTACCACGTAATATGCTGTGAGTGTTCCTGCGTTTCCTTTAACCGGATAGAACAGAAGCGTTCCGCCGATAGCGAAGATGAAGGTACCTACGAGCATCCAGCCGCGGAATGTGCTTCCCTTGAATTTGAATCCCTCTGCAAGAGCACCTGCGATAGGCATTCCGAAAAGTTTTACGAGGGATGTCGCTGTAACGATTGATGCTGCAGCAACCATTGGGAGTCCTACGACGTTGGTAAGGAACGGTGAAAGATAGAAAGTGATGAATGTAAGAAGGAAGTTGAATCCGAATTCACCAAGACCGTATCCGTATCTCATGCCGAAGGAGACACTTGATTTTTGATTTTCTGCCATTTTTCTAGTCCTTTCAAAAATTTAGAAAATGATATCTGCCTATTGTAAAACGACAATAGGTTATATATAACTTATTTTAAAACAAACGCCTGCCTTTGTAAAGAAAGCTTTTTGGTATTGATTAACAATTATAATGGATTTAAAATACATGTGTTAGTTATATCATATTGCTTTGGAGGTTTTCATATGTCAGACAATAAAACAGACAGCCAGAAAAAAGGCTTTTCAGTTGCCCTCGGACTGGTCGATTACGTCAACCCTCTCACCTATTCCATCAACACATTCCTCATCTTTGCAGGGGTAAAGCATCTCATGAATCCTCTACAGTTCTGGGGTTATCTGATCGGTATCATCATTTCGCTCATCATAGGGATAGTCATCCCCACTGGAAAGCTTCTGGTAGGCCTCGGAAAGATAGAATTCAGGCTCCCTTATGCTCTGTTCTTCATCGTAAACTTCGGGATCATGATCACCGGGGTAGCGCTCTTCCACACAGTCGCAGGCACTAAAGCCCTACTCATCGCCCTTGCAGTCATCCTTGCCATCATACTCGGACTATGGGCTATGACCAAGAAAATCAATTCCGCTATCATGTTCACCGGCACTCTGGGATACACACTCATATATATCGCTCTTATCATGCTTGCGCTTCGCGCAGGAAAGATACTTCCGATGATCATGTTCATACTCTGCTGGTGCATAATGATGGGCATCATAGTGATGAGCATGAAGGTAGACCTTACCAATCCGAAATGGCACTGGCCCATCGAAGGCGGAAACATAGGAACTCAGATCATACTCATGATAGGACTCATAGTCCTTTTCAAGCTTTAAAATAAGAAAATCGCAAACTCAGGAGGAAATATATAAAATGTCTAAAAGAGAACCCGGCAGTCTGTCGCTGGGTCAAAAACTTGCTTACGGCCTCGGAGACCTCGGAGCTAACTTCTGCTGGACCTTCGTAGGTTCATTTCTTCTCTTCTACTGCCAGGGGACCTTGGGCCTCAATGCAGCAATAATAGGTACTCTTATTGCAATATCAAAAGTACTGGACGGTGTGACCGATATCTTCATGGGCGCAATCATAGACCGTACCCACAGCAAAATGGGCAAGTCAAGGTTCTGGCTCTTCGTCAGCACCATACCACTTGCCATATTCACCTATTTCATATTCAACATACCGGCATCCTTCAGCGAAAACACGAAGTACGTGGTGATATTCATCTCTTACACTCTCCTTGGAGCAGTCTTTTATACGATGAACAACATCGCATACTCGACGCTCATGGCACTGTCAACTAAAAATCCAAAAGACAGGGTGCAGATGGGATCTTTCAGATACATTTTCGCAATGATCGCAGGTATCGCCATACAATACGTGACCGTGAACCTTGTCGCAAAGTTCGGAGGCGGACAATCCGGATGGAGAATGGTATCACTCATCTATGCCGTGATATGCTTCATAGTACTCATGATACCGGTCCTGGCAATAAGAGAACTTCCGGAAGAGGAACTCAACGAGAACAAGGCGGCCAAGACAGAAGAGAGATACGGGCTTTGGAAAACGATCAAGATGCTCGTCACGAACAAGTATTTCCTTCTCATCCTCACCTACTACTTCTTCATGTACCTTTTGTCTTTCACGAGCTCAAGCCTCTCGGTCTATTACTGCACTCAGATCCTCGGGAATTCGACAGCCATGGGAAGCATCGCTCTTGTCAGCTACGTACCCACGGTGCTGGTACTAACTTTCGTCGCAAGCATCACAAAGAAGTACGGCATCAGAAGATCGGCATTCGCCGGACACTGCATCGCGCTTCTCGGTGTTGCGATATGCTTCATAGGCGGCATGTTCTTTAAAAACGCTCTCATGTTCGTTCTCATCGGACTCTTTATAAGAGGCCTTGGTATGGCGCCCATGAGCGGATCCATCAATGCCCTCATTGCAGCAGCAGACGACTACAACGAGCTCAAGACAGGACACAGGATGACAGGAGCTTTCTTCTCCTGCTCATCGGTCGGCATCAAAGTAGGCACAGGCCTCGGAACAGCCCTTTCAGGCTTCATCGTAGACGCTGCAGTCAAAAACGCTGAAAACGCCGTAGCAATCTACAAATGGGGCTATCTGCTTCCGACTCTTCTCTTCCCCATCATGACTCTCATAGTCCTGTCGTTCATGGATGTGGAAGAAAAGACAGCAAAGTTCAGAGCTGAAAAAAGTCCTGCTCAATAGAAAAAATATTTAGAATAAGATACAATAGTGACATGCCGGCCATCACGCCGGCATTTCCTTATTTCAGGCATTCGAATCCATCCTGCATCCAGCGCCTGTAACGGCAGTTGTAGCAGCTGACATCATCTTCATAGAAGCATTCCTCATCACAATCCTTTGAAAAATCAGGACAGGAAAGTGCAGCTTCTTTCGCAAGCTCCGTTTCACTGTCTCCGTGAAGAAAGAGCTTCTTGCCGTTTTTTATCTCGAATATTTCTCTCACTTCTTTTGCCTGCCCTTTCCGTTTTTTGGCTTCGGGACCCATACGCCCTGAACTTTGTTTACTGGCAGAGTTACAAGACCGTCTTTGAATATAGCTTTGGTAGGGCCTTCAAAGCGTATCATCTCGCATTCCTTTAGCCTTTCTCCGCTCATTTCGTCGCACACCTGCCCAAGGCCGTATATGCTGCAGGCCTCAGACACGGAGATGATCTCCTCGCCTTCTTTAGGGTAGATCTTTCCCTTGACCCTTCCGTCGTTTCCTGTGAGTCTAAGACCTGCGCCGGCCAGGGCCCCTATTATACCGTCACCTGTGCCTCCGTGTTCTGAAAGAAACACAGCTCCGGGATATTTGGAAGCCGTATCATAGGCCTCTTTCTTTGTAAGGACAAGCTGCTGCGCCATTTTGCCAAATTCCGTGACATCCGGCACTTCGGTCCCGCAAAGAATAACGCATAGTCCGGGATCTGAACCTTCGGCGCTGTTTTCCTCGAGGAAACGCTTCGCATAAACGAGAAGATCATTTAAGTCTTTGCAGCATTCGAATTCACAGCACATGGAACTGTTGTGGGAAGTATATGCGATCTCGTCGCATATATACAGCTGGTGCCTCGTAACGAAGCTTCCCTTGCCAAAGCCCTCTTTCTCAAGAGCCCTGCACATATTCTCCAGCAGTTCTCCTGTTCCTATGCTGTCGATATTATCGGTATCATCTATGCATATGAGTATTTTCATATCTTTATTCCATACCCTTGTTCGTCTTTTCCGTGCGCATATTGCCCGCCTCTATTATGGCATCTATGAGCTCTTCGCTGAGCTCATAGTCGTAATATTCTTTGAAATAGTCATAGATCTCTTTTCTGAAGTCTATATCGAAACGCTCCGGATAAAGGAGCTCTGCAAGCCATAAAAGAGCCAATGGTGTCTCCGTGCTCGTGGGATGTCCCATACGCGACGTGCCTATGGGTATTTGATATACCCTGCCTTCCTTAACAGCACGAAGCCCCGACCATTTATCGTCATCCGTTATATCATCGAAAGCCCCCGCCTCGTTGCAGATGATGAGATCGGGATCCCATACGTAGACCTGTTCAAGGGTCGTATAGGCCTTATCTCCTGAGATCTTAAGTCCTGCATCTTTGTCAAGAGACACGTTCACTGCTCCTGTGAGCGCTATCCACTCTGCGCATATGCTTCCCTCGTAATCCGTCCTTAAAGCTTCGTTGACCGAATGGTAGACCTTGAGTCTTTCGCTTTCAGGAACGCTGCTGCAGACGGAAGAAACGTCCCGCATGACGCCTTCGTACCAGGATACGTACTTTTCAGCTTCATCTTCCGTTCCGAGTACCTTCCCTATGACCCTTACAGCCTCGAGCTGCTCTTCTATATCCCTGTAGCTTACGACGACGTAAGGTACGTTCATGGTCTCGAGCTTTGAGCGCTCCGAAGGATCGTTGTACAGATCCCTTTCTACGAAAATGACGTCGGCTCCTCGTTTGAGTATCTCCTCGGCATTCAAAGAGCCGCTGGATTTCACGGATACCACTTCTTCGATATGAGGACAGATGATCTTGAGAAGCACGCTTCTTGTCATATTGTTTGAAGCTGTCGTTATTGCATCGCCATAGCCGAACATGACGAGCATAGGCCCTGTGAAAGGATCCACGCAGCATATCTTCTCTATTTTTTCGGGCACCGCCACTTCCCTTTCAGCGCAGTCAGTAATGATTTTCTTCCCCGCGTCGCCTCCTTTTCTCCCGCAACCGGCGAAAGAAAACATAAAGGCAATGACCAAGGCAAGCGCAATGTACTTTTTAAACTTTATCCTTTTCATCAGATCGCTCCTTTTATTATCATATTCCTAAGCCCTTCAAGCTCGATTATTTCCGCTTCCACCCCGAAGACTTCGGCGACCGATCCTCTGTTTATGACTTCCGAAGGTTTCCCGGAAAGAAAACTTTTCCCATCCTTCATAAGTATGGCTTGAACGTCTAGTCCCATAGATTCCAGCATAAGAGCGTGATTGGGCGAATGGGTCGACATAACTACCGATACCTCGCCGCTTTTGGCAAGATCTGCGGTTCTGTCAAGAAAGAGCATTTCATTGCGGAAGTCGAGGTGAGCCGTAGGCTCGTCCATCATTATGATCTCCGCCTGCTGGCAAAGAGCCCTGGCAAGCAGCACGAGCCGCAGCTCGCCTCCTGAAAGGCTGCTGTACGCCTTGTCCGCAAATTCCATTACTCCGGTCTTTTCCATGGCAGCAGCGCAGGCTTCATAGTCTGCACTTTTGGGTGAACCGAAGGTCCCGGCATAGGCCATTCTTCCCATGAGGACGAATTCCCTGACGGTATAGGGGAAAGAAATACCGTGTATCTGCGGCATATACGATACGTGACTGGCTATCTCCCGGCGGCTATAGTCCTTCAGATCTTTTCCGAAAAGTTCGATCTTTCCGCCGTTTATCCTGTTTATACCCATCAGGCAGTCGAGAAGAGTTGTCTTGCCGCTTCCGTTGGGTCCCATTATGCAGCAGATGCTGCCCGCATCTGCTCTGAAGGAAAAACCCGAAAGGACCTTTTGCATACCGTAGGAAAAGGATATATTGTCCGCTCTGAGTATCATTTCCATGAACCTCCCTTCGTCTTTTTAAGAAGATAAACGAAAAACGGGGTTCCCACCAAAGCGCAGAGTATTCCTATGGGAATTTCCGTAGAGGATAGATTCCTCGCAAGCATGTCCATGAGTATCATAAAACACGCGCCTAAAGATATGCTCACGGGTATGAGTTTTCTGTTATCGCTTCCGACCAGCATCCTGCCTATGTGCGGTATCACAAGTCCTACCCAGCCTATGGTCCCGCTTATGCATACTGCGGCCGAACTCGCAAGAGTCGCACCTCCTATGATGAGAAGGCAGTAAAGCCTGGTGTCGACTCCCAAAGATGCGGCCTCCTTTACGCCCATTGAAAGAGCATTGATCCTCCACCTCGAAAGATATATGAGAAGTATACCTGCAGCCATGGGTATGAACGCCAGGAAATGACTGTAATTGATATCGGCAAAGCTTCCCATAAACCAGAAAGTTATGCTGGGAAGCTGGGTATATGGGTCTGCAAGGGTCTTTAATATGGAAATAAAAGCAGAGAAAAAGCTTGAGACTATGACGCCCCCGAGTACCAGACTTACTGTGCTTTCCTGCCCTCCAACCTTTCCGGCCCAGTAAGCGAGAAGGACTGCAGCTATGGCAAAGACAAAGGCGCAGGCATAGGTCATATAGCCTCCGCCGAGGAACACGATAGCAAGGCAGGCGCCGAAACCCGCTCCGTTGGAAACGCCTAGTATGCCGGAATTGACCAGAGGGTTTCTGAACACTCCCTGAAAAGCAGCTCCTGACACGGCAAGGGAAGCGCCACAGAAACCGGCCGCAAGCGTCCTCGGGATCCGCAGCATCCACACAACAGCGTATTCGTTGTATTCCGCTTCAAAGGGACGGAAAAGTATCCTCAGCACATCGGATATACCAAGAGAATACCTTCCCGACGCAACGGAAAGAACAACGCAAAGAAGCGGAGCGACGATCAACAGAATTTTGAGAAGCCTTCGTTTCAAATGATCTCCTTTTAGTCTAATGCCATATATTCCTTTTTAACATAAAAGGATATCTCCTATTGCAGCAGATATTCGCAATATACTATAAAATATATGATATAATACAAGATATCATTTACATTAAATATAACACAGGTAAAAAGCAATGGACAGATATTCGAGAAACTTTCCGGCGCTGACTCCTGAAGACCAGGAAGCGCTCAGAGAAAAAACAGTGACGATAATAGGCTGCGGAGGACTCGGCGGTTATCTCATCAACGGAGCTGCGAGGCTGGGAGTGGGAAAACTCCGCATGATAGACTGCGACGTCTTTTCTGAGACGAACCTCAACAGGCAGCTTTTCTGCACTGAGAAAAACCTCGGCAAAAGCAAGGCGCAGGAATCGGCAAAAGCTGTGAAAAAAATCAACAGCGAAGTAAAGACCGAGTCTATAGACTGCATGGTCACCGATGAAAACGCCTGCGAGCTTTTGGGTGACTCAGATCTTGTTCTCGACGCCTTCGACAATATACAGGGAAGGCTGGTAGCAGAGCACGCCTGCGAAAAACTCGGCCTTTATCTCATACACGGAGCTGCTGCGGGCTGGTGCTGCCAGGCAGGTACCGTGGCGCCGGGCAGCAGGTTTTTTGAAAAGATATATCCCGAAAACGTCAAATTAAAACCGCCCGCGGTCCTTGCTTTCGCTCCGGGATTCACGGCAAACGTGCAGCTTTCGGAAATGCTCAAGAAACTTCTCGGCAAAGAAGCTTCCCTTGAAGGAAAACTTCTCATAGCAGACCTCGCTCAGATGAAGTTCCACGTGGTGGACATCCTTGGATGACGGTGTCTGTGGAAGCAGACGGGGGTCGCCTCTTGGC
>CAZTHD010000010.1:0-14287 GCA_964613315.1 uncultured Oscillospiraceae bacterium
GCGTAATGATATATTCATACCTGAAAGCAATTTACACACAATTCAGGACTTGACCCCTTTTGTATTTGAATTCAAGATATATCGTTTAAAGGAATATTATTGACCTTAGGTGTTAACTGAATTATAATTTACTTATATATAACAAAAGTTGTTAATACATAAGTCCAAATCGATAGCATTTTTACATTTTCGCGAGAGTGTAAAGTCCGAAGAGTCTTCGTGCGTGATATTTAAAGGAACCGATCATTTCTTTTTCACAGAAAAAGAAATGATCCCAACCATTATTTTGAAGTATCGATTTGGACTATTTTTTTTTAAGGGGAAATAATGAGATTTAAGCCAAAGTATAAATCGATCACTACTGAAAACTATTTGGATGCTTCAGATAAGCCTTTAGAACTCAAGATCCCTGACATCTATTCTAAAAGAATGTTGTTGTCCTGGATTTCCAATGAAGCCGACGGGCCCATTTATTACCCACGATCTAGTATTTTTTCTTCCAGGCGCAGGTTTACTGGATTCTGGAGATTTGTCGACGAAGGAAGTCCGTATGCTATTAGCAAGGACTACCAATCCTACTATATTCCTAAAAGGACAAAGGGCCTTAGGCGTATCGATGCGCCATCTGAACACCTAAAATGCATACAGAGATGGATCTTGGACTATATACTATACAAGTTTCCATGTAGTAAATATGCTAAAGCCTATATCAAAAAGATATCCATTCGCGACAATGCACGTTATCACCAGAACCGAAAACTGGTGATAACATTAGACATTAAGGATTTCTTTAACTCCATAAAGGCCTTCCATGTCTATAATTGGTTTAAAAAATGCGGCTATCCTGAGAATGTCACGGTCTTACTTACAAATCTTTGTGTTTTCAACGGAAGTCTTCCTCAGGGGGCACCCACCAGCGGTTACCTCTCAAATCTTATAATGTGCATTTTTGATTCTGAAATTGCTGCATATTGCAGGGAAAAGGCAATCAGATACACTAGATATGCTGACGATATGACATTTTCAGCAAATACTAATATCGATATTGCACAACTGATTCATGTAGTTGAAACACATCTGAAAACTCTTGGTCTAGAACTAAATAAAAGTAAGATCAAAGTATTACGCCAAAATACCAGACAGAAAACCACCGGATTAGTACTTAATGAAAAGATGCAAGTCCCTAAAGAGTACCGTATGCGTCTCCGTCAGGAAATATACTTTATCAAAAAATATGGACTGGACTCACATCTTGCTACGATCGGAGAGACGGATAAGATCAAGTACCTAAATAACCTGGCTGGTCGTATTCAATACGTACTTTCAATTCGCAAGGATGATAAGAGTATGCAGCGCTATTCAGAGTATGTGAAAGCTCTCCTTATTACTCTGACTATGCCCGTGAATTGAATCACGAGTTGATCAAAGATCAAAGTTTTTTGTGCCATAAAAGGCGGAAGCATGAAAATGCCTTCCGCCTTAATTAATTTAAATATGTCAGCTGAATTAGGCCTCTGATACGTAAAGCTCACATGAGCTTTCCATGATCTTTTCATAGCCAGTTTCTGTAACGAGATAGGATTCGCCCCAGAATATGCCGTTCTTGACCTGATCGCTTATTACCGTCGGATGGAGTATCACACACATACCCGGTGTAAGGAGTCTCATATTAGTTAATGAAACTCGCTCTTCATTGAGGTCTACAGCACAGATATGTCCAATAGGCTCTCTTACACGGTAACCTTCAGATTCAGCATATTTGTATATCTCAGCTACCATCTCTCCGATGGGAAGGCCTGCTCTCATGACTTTCTTTGCCGCTTCAATGGATCCTCTTGTGACTCTTACAAACTCTGCAAGATCGGGATTCGGAGCCCCTACGCTGATGGTACGGACTATCTGTGTCCAATATCCGTTATATCTGGGAGTCATTTCGAATGCAATACAATCGCCCTTGGAAAGAACGTTGTCGATAGAAGATGTATGGTGAAGAAGCTGCATAGTGTTGTTTTCGATCGAAAAACGTCCGGAAGCAACAAGCATGAATGACTGCTCCATACCCATCTTCTCCATAACGGCATTACCTGCTGCAACTATCTCACTTTCCTTAGCTCCCGGTACTGCAGCTTCGCACATGGCAGCATAACCTGCATCGGCTATCTTTGCGCATATGCGCTGGGTCTCTATCTCTTCGAGACTCTTTACCGTGCGAAGAGCAAAGACCTGGTCCGATACATCCACGAATTCAAGTCCGGGTATGAACTCAAGCATTTTGTGTTTCCAAGCTGAAGGAAGAACGTCCATGAGGACACCTATCCTTCCCTTTGTGATGCCCTTTCCCTTCAAGATCTCTGCAGCTCCGGCCACCTGGTCATCGTTGATAACGGCTTCCTTTACAAAGGTTTCTACGTAAAACTCCTGTCTCTGATTCTCGTCTTTTGCGACGCCGATAAGATCTCCATCCGGAGTGATGATGGCGCCTGCCATATAGAAAGATACACGGCAGTCGGTGAAATATCTGTAGCATCCGAAATCATTAGTAGCGACTGTTCCGTTACCTGTGATCCAGATTGCCTGAAGATCTTCGTCTTTGATGAGACCTGCTGTCGCATCAAGTCTTCTTTGTCTTTCTTTTTCACTGAACATTCTCGTACCTCCCTATACCGTAAGCAGTTCTTCGCTGCTCTCATTCAATCTGACCGCGCCGTCTTTAGTTACGAGGTAAGTATCTCCCCAGAAGAAGCAGTTTTCCTCTCCTTCCGGTATCAAAGCAGGATGCAGAACGACAACGGTGTTTTCAATGATCTCAAAGTCGCTACCGGCTCCGGCACCGCCTTCGTCAAGATCAAGGCCTACTATATGCCCGAAGGGAAGAGCCTTTTTGTATCCGTGGCTTTCAGCGAACTTCCACATATGCTCTACCAGTTCTCCGAGCTTGATGCCGGGTCTTAAGAAGGCTGCTGCGTCCTTGATCGCCTCTTTTTGTGTATCATACGCTGCCTTTGCTTTTTCATTATCTTTGCCTACACATATAGTGCGCACCTGCTGTGTCCAATAACCCCGGTATTGGGCTGAGATGGACATTGCGATATTGTCCCCTTCTTTTACGACTCTCTCATCGGGCCAGTGGAAACGTAACATGCGGGTAAGTCCGTTGTCCTTTTCGGAGAATACACCGCATGACATCTTAGTCAAAATATCCTCTGCGCCTGCATATGACAGAGCATGATCCAAAACAGCATGAAGATCGCTCATCTTTACTCCCGGTTTTGCAGCTTTGCATACAGCTTCATAACCGATGTCGGTGATCTTTGCGCACTGTTTGAAGCAATCCAGTTCATATTCGCTGTGTACTTTACGGATTTCAGCAATATCTTCTTCAACGTCGACGAGTTCCACACCCGGGAACTGCTCCAAAATACCGTTTTCCCACCTTACCGGAAGTTCTTCAAAGCACACACCGACTCTTTTTACCGGCTGTTCTGCAAGGACTTCAAGTATTATCGACCTTACGTCTGCATTGAAGCGTGTATCTTCGAATCCTTTGCGAAGTATGCCTTCTTTATCAAGGATCGACACCAAGCATACCGTAGGCTTTTTTCCGGGTCTTATAACCACTGCGTACATATAGTAGTAGCAGCGATGCCCTGAGAAGTAGCGGAAACTGCCGTAGCTCCTCGGACCTATAGCGCTGTTGCCCACAACAACGACAGCATCGAGATCCTTTGCTATTGCGACCCTTTCCAAGGCAGCTTGTCTTACTTTTAGTTCTTCGACAAGATCCATATGGTTTTTCTCCTTTCTTTTGTCAAATTATTTAAATCTATCAATTATTCCCATTCTTCTCCAGGTATCTCATATACTCGATCTCGTTTTTAACAAGAGTTTAGAACCAGGTGAAGGGAGTCTTGCCAAGGTCTGCTGCCTTGATGAGGATGACGTCAAAGAATCCGAACTCTCCGTCATCGTCTACGTCAGCTGCAAAGAGCGCTTCTTCTGAGTATTCGCTGTCCGGATAAAGGTCCATAGCTTTCGAGGTGACGACGTCGAAGAAATCGAACTCTCCGGACAGATCCGTATCACCCTTGACTACGAGGATGACTTCATCGATACCATCCGGCACACTGAATCTGTACCAGTCGCCGGAATAGGCCTGAATACCGCAGCTGACATAGGATCCTCCGGACAAATATCCCACTTTGCAGGGCACTTCTCCGTAGACCGTGACAAATTGCCCGTTGACCACGTAGTCCGAGCCTTCGGTGAAGGCCGACGCAGGATAGGGCATAACTTCCACTCCTTCTCCCGTATTGCTCTCTACAGTTATCGGAACGAATAATTCAAGCCATTTGTGATCAAGGCTGATATGATAGTCCTTGTATATGGGCGTGTACTCATTGCCATTGATGTAGATCGTATCTATAGCGCACTCACCGGTCTTGGGATCGAAGGCGAAGATGTGATCATCATCTGCGTTGAATACAAGGTCCATAAAGTAAGTGCTGCCCTTTCTGAAGACACCCGTGAAGCTGTGTAGCTCCTCATCGCCTATGTCGAAGTAGGCCCACCCAGACTCTGGGCTTAAGGAATATCCGCTTTCGCATACGATCTTTGAAAAATCGTAATCCGAGGCGCTGTTGCCGCCGCGGGGCGAAGGTACATTGATAAGGCTCAATCTGCTTATCTCTCTGACGACGTGGAGCTCAAGCTCTACGCTAACCGGTGCAGTAAGGAGGCCGCCGCTGTCCTGGAAACACAATGTGGTCTTGTAAGTACCAACAGCGAGCCCTGTTTTAGGCTTTACGCTCACGATCCCTATCTGCTCTCCCGGAGCTATTACATCAGTTGGCGCCTCCCATAGCAGGCTGAATGCTTCTTCACTTGAAAGCCAGACACAGCCTTCGGTTATTTGCAGCGGAAGTCCGCCCGTATTATCCACATATACGACCCTCGATGCATTGTTGGCATTGGACACTGTATATCCTTCTTTAAGTGAAGGGAATTTGACAGGCTGTATAACAGCAGAGATATCTCCTTCATCCACCACGTTTGCTTTCATCAGGATGTCTATGGAACCTAAAGGATCGATAAGATCATCACTGTACCAGCTGACTGCATCTGCATAATTGCCGTTGACCATGACTTCGGGAAGCTTGCCCGGATCGAAAACAAAGCCACCGGTTTCTTCAAGATTGATGATGAAGTAGTATTCTTCATTGGGATCCAGAGGATCCGTATCGTTATCAAGTTTAACGAAGTCGGTATAGGAGACCATACCGCTTCCGGTATGCTTTGCAAGGCAGGTGCTCGAAATATCGATATATACTCCTTCCGTACTGGTCGCATCGTACATCGCATTTTTTAAAATTGATGAGACTTCCTTTCCTGTCATATTTGAAGTCAGAAGGTCAAGGCCTGCAGGGTCATACTCTATCTCGATGAGGTCAGGGATCGGATCCGGAGGAAGCACCGTTATAACAGCATCTTTCTTCACTGACGGATCGCGCCTTGACGTCACCCTAAGAGTGACTGTCGCTGCGGTCTCTTCCGCGTCTATATACACCCTGTCGTAAGCAATATAGGTATTGAGGGCGTTTTGTCCTAAGAGCTCCGTGTCGTATTCGTCATAGTCCGTCCCCTCTACTCTGATGGCGAAATACTCAGAATCCCCTCTCCTTATACCTGCACCAGGAGGATCTATGGTTATACCGGTGACAACTACAGGATAATCTGTTATCTCGACCTTTGCTATTGCGTATACATTGGGATTGAATACGGAAAATGCCTTGACATTGATCCTGGATGCCGTTTCGTCCTCGCCTACGTAGAGCGTTCCGTTTTGGATATATGTCATACTGCTGGTATACGTTCCGTCGAGGCTCCAGCCTATACGTTCATCGGTCCCGGTGATGCTTGCGCTGAACGGATAGGAGTGTCCCTTCTGTACCCTGGCCATCTTCGGATCTACTTCCACCAGATTGACGTAATCACCGTTGATAAGGTCTACTTTGAAAATGAGATCGATGGAGTCATCGGGAGAAGTAAGATCCGGACTGTACCAGCTGACATTCACAGCGCTGTTATTGACAGCTGCAGAAGGCAGCGCAGCCGTATCGAAGATATAGCCGGGATTTTCCTCAATGTTGATTATGAAATAGTAATCGGCATTGGGGTCGACAAGTTCATCGCTTTTAAAGACTGTGTCAAAGTCTATATAGCTTATCATGCCGGTCCCGATGCGTTTTGCAATGCCTGAGCATCCGATATCGACATGTACCCCCTCGCTCACGACTGCATTTGCCAGAGCATGCTGAAAGATCTTTGATGCCTCTTCTTCCGTGTGTTCGGTTCTGACAGCCACGGCCTTTTTATCGTAGGTGATACTTACGCTTCTTATGTATTCGTCTGCAAAAACAGGCATGGCAGTTACCGGTATGATGCACACGACCAGCACAAGAGACAAAAGCAAACTGAAAAGCTTCTTCATTTTAGACCCCTCCCTTTTGTAATAGAAAACAAATATGCGGGTGAGAAAAACTCATCCGCATATATTGTAACATATTTTATGAATCGCTTTACATAAGAAATATTTAATCTATCCTGCAGCAGGCTGCAAAATGTCCGGGGCTGATCTCTTTGAGCTGAGGCTCCGATGCAAGGCACTTATCGCAGGCTTCGTTGCAGCGGGCTGCGAATCTGCAGACAGGATTTGGCTCTATGGGAGACGTTACCTCACCGTTGAGTACTATCCTGTTCATTTCGTAGTGGATATCGGGCACAGGTATAGCCGATAGCAAGGCTTTTGTATACGGGTGAAGAGGATCATCGAAGAGCTCCTCTGCCGGAGCCTTCTCCACCATTCTTCCCATGTACATGACAGCTATGTCGTCTGCAAAGTGATCTACGACGGACAGGTCGTGGGTGATGAATATGGAGGTCAGTCCGTCCTTTTCCTGTATGTCTTCCATAAGGTTCAATATCTGAGCCTGTATGGATACGTCAAGAGCAGAAACCGGCTCGTCGCAGACTATGAACTCAGGATCCATGGCAAGGGCTCTTGCTATGCCTATCCTCTGCCTTCTGCCTCCGTCGAGCTCGTGGGGATAAGTATCATAAAGCCTTTCGGCAAGACCTACCCTTTCCATGAGCTCAAGGACCTTTGACTCAAGCTCTGCTTTAGACTTTGCCATGCCGTGTATCTTTAAAGGCTCGGCTATGGTTTGGCTCACGGTCATGCGTGGGTCAAGAGACGAGAAAGGATCCTGGAATATGATCTGCATTTTCTGTCTTAGGAGCCTTAATTCTTTCTTGGGGATGTTCGTTATGTCTCTGCCGTCGAAAAAGATCTTTCCTTCCGTTGGTTCTATGAGCCTTAGTATCGTCCTTCCTATAGTGGATTTGCCGCAGCCTGACTCTCCCACTATGCCGAGGGTCTTGCCCCTTTCGATCTGGAAAGAAACGTCGTCTACAGCGTGGAGCATGCCTGAGGGCGTTTCAAAGTATTTCTTAAGGTGCTGTACGTCCAGGAGGATGTCTTTATTTTCATTTGTCATTATTTCTTACCTCCTGTCCTTTAAAGCCTGCTCTCATCTTTGCCGTCCTCATAGAGGTGGCAGGCTACGAAGTGAGAGTCTGTGAGCCATTTCTTTGCAGGCTTTTCGAATCTGCAACGTTCCGTCACGTAATCGCACCTGTCCGCAAAGGCGCAGCCCATGGGCAGGTTGGCAGGATCCGGAGTAAGGCCCCTAATGGGCTTTAATCTCGACATCCTGTTGTTTATATTGGGAAGCGAGTTGAAAAGTCCTTGGGTGTACGGATGCCTGGTATTGTCGAAGATATCTTCAAGATTGCCGTGCTCAACTATTGAGCCTGCGTACATGACGGATACCTCGTCACACATCTCGGCTATGATGCCAAGGTCATGGGTTATCATGAGAACCGAGGTACCGAACTTTTCCCTTAAATCCTTTATCATCTCAAGGACCTGGGCCTGGACCGTAACGTCAAGAGCCGTAGTGGGCTCGTCTGCTATGAGCAGCGACGGGTTGCAGGCAAGAGCCATGGCTATGACTACCCTTTGCTTCATGCCGCCTGAGAACTGGTGGGGATAATCGTCCTTTCTTGAAGCGGGTATGCCAACGAGCTCAAGCATTTCCTCAGCCCTTTTTTCAGCTTCCTTGTCGCTGCATTTCTGGTGGAGCCTTACGGACTCGGCTATCTGGTACCCAACCGTAAATATGGGGTTTAGGGCTGTCATGGGGTCCTGGAAGATCATCGCGACCTTCTTTCCCCTTATCTTTTGCATGTCGGAGTCTTCGAGAACGGCAACGCTGCTACCGTCTTCGTTCATCCTTATGATGGGCTCTCCGTCAAGGGTGATGGTGCCGTGCTTTATGACTCCCGTGGTCTCGGGAAGGAGATTGAGTATGGAAAGAGCCGTGGTGGTCTTTCCTGCTCCTGTCTCTCCCACAAGGCCTAAGGACTTTCCCTTCTCTATCCAAAGGGATATGCCGTTTACGGCCTGGACTATCTCGTCTTCTGTTCTGTACTCGACTTCCAGGTCCTTTATCTCAAGCATCAAATTAGTGTTTATTCCCATAATGCTCACCTACTTCTTAAGTCTTGGATCCATAGCGTCCCTAAGGCCGTCGCCTATGAGGTTGAAGGCCGAGATGGTAAGGAGGAGCGCAATGCCGGGGCCAAGGACTAGGTAAGGTCTACCTACTATGAAAGCCCTGGCTCCCGAGAGCATGTTGCCCCAGTCGGGCGTTGGAGACTGTATGCCCATGCCTATGTAGCTCAAAGTCGATACGGAGAGTATGCGGCTTCCGATGGCGAGAGCGTACTGCACGAATATGGGAGCCATGCAGTTCATGAGTACGTGCTTAAAGATGATCGTAGAGTCCTTTGCTCCTATGGCCCTTGCAGCCTATATGTACTCCTGCTCTCTTACGGTGAGGACTGCAGAGCGCACTATCCTCGTGAATTTAGAAATGTATGAGATGCCAAGGGCCAGCGATATGTAGAATATATTGGGCTTGAAAGCGCTCATTATGGCTATGGCAAGGAGGAGGCCAGGTATAGAGAGGAGCACGTCCGTGCAGCGCATGATGATATTGTCAAGCCTTCCTCCGTAATATCCGCATACGGCTCCCAAGATGCCCCCAATGACGAGGGCAAAGGTCGTCGCGAAGATGCCCACAGTAAGAGAAGCTCTCGCTCCATATACTATGCGGCAGAGCATATCCCTTCCCATCTCATCGGTGCCGAGCCAGTGCTCTTTAGAGGGCTTTTGCAGCCTCATGGGTATGTTTATATCGCAGGCGTCGGTCTGGTAGTCCCAGAATAGGTCTGCAGTAAGGGCGGCAAGGACTATGATCGCAAGGACAACGAGGGCTGCCATGGCGATCTTGTTCTTTTTAAACCGTCTCCAGATCTGACGAGCCTGACTCTCTTTTTTCTTTTTTATGTGTTCTTGCATTCTTGTTATCCCTTAAATATTGTGCTTTGATCCTCGGATCGACAAGGCCGTAAAGTATGTCTACAAGGAGGTTTATGATGCTTACCATCACCGATACGAATACCATGCAGCCAATGACCGTGGGTGTGTCGTGCAGCTTTATATTATCTATCATGAGCCTTCCGACACCCGGAATCGCAAAGACCGTCTCTATTGCTACTGAGCCTCCTACAAGAAGACTGAAGTCAAGTCCCGCCACGGTGATGGAAGGAAGGACCGCATTTCTTAAAGCGTGCTTGTAGGTAGCCGAGAAATTGCTGACGCCCTTGGCTCTTGCTGTACGGATATAGTCGGAGTTGAGGACCTCGAGCATGGATGATCTTTGCGTCCTTACTATGCTTGCAAGCATATTGAAGCCCTGTGTGATGGTGGGAAGTATATAGCTTGCAAAGCTTCCGTCGAAGGCTGAAGGAAGTATGCGGAGGTTAAGAGAGAAAAGTAGCATAAGCATGATGCCAACCCAAAAGGTGGGAGCAGATACTCCTATCATTGCGAATACGCTTATGACGTAGTCTGCTATGGTATTCCTCTTTACCGATGCTATGACCCCTAAGGGCACCGATATGAGTATGGCGACCAGCATGGCTCCAAGAGAGAGCTTTACCGTATACGGTATAGCAGAAAAGAGCCTTTCCGATACGGGATTGCCCGTGTACCAGGAGGTACCGAAATCCCCTTTGCAGAGGTTTATGATGTACCTTCCGAACTGTACGAAGAAAGGATCGTTGATGCCCAGGGCTTCCCTTGTCTCTTCTATGAGCTCAGGCGTAGCGTCTGCGCCAAGAAGTAGAGCCACAGGATCTCCGGGCGTAAGGTGCATGATAAGGAAGACGATGAATATAACGGCTATAGTCACCGGTATCATGTACAAAAGTCTTTTAAGTGAGTATTTGAGCATTGTTTTAAAATCAGTTTACCCCAGGGGCGGTTTCCGCCCTTGGGGTGCTTAAAGAAGTAAAGTGTTTGTTTTGTATTACTTGTAGCAGATGGTGTTGTACCAGTAGGTCGTCTCTACGTTGATGTTGACACCTGTTACTCCCTTGTGGGCAAGAGCGTAGAGATTGCTGTTGAACATGCCTATCCAGGGGCAGTCGTCGCAGAGTATCTGGTTGATCTGATGATAAACTTCAGCTCTTTCTGCTTCGTCAAGAGTTGCCTTTGCCTTTACCATGAGCTCGTCTACCTGTGGGTTTGTATAGTGAGCGTAGTTCTTTGCTCCTATGCCGGATGCCTGGAACTGGCGTCCTACGAAGAGCTCCGGATCGCTGTAGAATGCGGTATAGTCGAAGGCCATATCGTATTCGTTGTTTGCCATGACCTCTGTGAGTATGGTGTTGTCTATCCTTGAATACTGCATGGTGATGCCGACCTTTGACAGGTTGTCCTTTACGGTCTGGGCTATACGCTCCTCAGCGTCTGTCTTGACGCAGGCCTTGATGACTTCACCGTTATAGCCTGACTTCTGTACGAGCTCTGTTGCCTTTGCCTGATCGAAGGTGTACGGATCGTCTTTTGCTCCTATTACCGTGGGAGCCCATACGTTGGACCATACCTTGCCGTAGCTGTTGTATCCTACCTCGAGACAGTCTGCCCTGTTGATGGCATATGCCACTGCCTGCCTAAGCTCCTTGCTTGTGAAGGGCCCCTTCTCGCAGTTGAGAGCTATGTAGTAGATGGTAGAGGATTCGTGCTCGAGAACTTCAACGTTGGGATCTGCTTTGCACTCGTCCATCTGAGCTGTATCGAAGTTGACGTTGACGTCTGCTTCACCTGTCTGCACCATGACTGTTCTCGTGGTAGCTTCAGGTATGATGCGGAACTCTAAGAGTTCGTTCTTTGCAGCGTCGCTCGGGTCGAAGTAGTTAGGATTCTTGACAAGAGTTACCATATGTCCGATGTTTCTCTCGCCGAGTACGTATCTTCCGGTTGCTCCCTGTCTCATGACTTCTTCCCAGTCGCACTGGCCTGCTTCAGCCTTTTCTATCCACTTCTGCGAAAGTATGGTGCATGCGGAGTTCGAAAGTGCCGTAAGAAGAGATCCGTATACCGTGGAAGTTGTGATGCGAAGAGTCTCTTCGTCGACCTTTTCAAAGCTTGCTACAGGTCCGAGAAGTGTCTTTCCTGAAGAGGACTTTTCCTTGGCTCTTTGGAGGCTGTAGATGACGTCGTCAACTGTCATGGTGCTTCCGTCGTGGAACTTTACTCCCTGTGCGATCTTGAACTCCCAGATGTAATCGTTTACCTGGGTATATGAGGTTGCAAGTACGGGAACGGGATTGAAGTAATCGTCTGTCTCGTAAAGACGTGATACCATGTTCTTAAGAACGTTCTTGTTGTTGGTATCGGTGGATGCCGTAGGATCGAATCCTATGACGTCTGAGGACTGGACTATGGTGATCTTTCCATCCCAGTTCTCGGCTGATTTGCCTTCGTCCTTTTTGCCGCAGCCTGCAAGTACGAAGATCATTGCCATTGCGAGCATGAGAGCTGCAATTTTGGTGAATGTCTTTTTCATTTCTTTTTACTCCTTAAACTATCTGAACTTTATACTCTGTAATTTTCATCATATTCCTGCAGTTCCCTGAAGGAATCTATCTCAACGACGTCGTCTGGGCCTGCCGGCATCACGTGTACGTCGTATCTGTCTTTGTATACTCTGAAAGGAACGAAGGACATAGCCAGTTTGTGTCCCCCTTCACCTTCGTAAGCTTCCTTTATGTCGTGGGCAAGCTTCTTTCCGTCTTCTTCGTTCCAGAAGGATATGCCTATGAGCTTGTAAAGGCCTTCGCCTGCTCCGTTTATGCCGACCTCTTCTATGTGGCCTTTTTCATCGGCCCTTAAGAACCAGTCTTCCGTTGCGTCCATCTTAGTTCCCATGAAACCTGAGGTATATCTGTACTTCCTTATGACTCCCGGGTTCTGTACTACGAGATCGGACTCAAGAACATAGCTTTGCTCGAGAAGATCTCTTGCGTAGTAGAATGAAGATATGGTTCCCGTGCCGTCGTACTCGGGGTTTTTGATGAGCTTTATCATCGGATATTTCTCTTTAAGAAGTTCGAACTGCTCTCCCAGGTATCCGTTGACTATGTATATGTCCTCTATGCCCGCCGCAAGGACTGCGTCGAGTATAGTGTCTATTATCCTCTTGCCGTGTACCCTTACCAGGGGCTTTGGGGTGTTTATGGTTATGGGCACCATCCTGGAGCCAAAGCCTGCTGCAAGGAATACCGCTCTTTTTGCCCTGTAAGGTTCGAGGGCTTTAAGTCCTTTTTCGGTGATGCCGTTTTTGCCAAGAAGGCCTTCATTAATGAGCGAACTGATAAGGGTGCCGAACTCTTCTATGCTCAGGCCTGCCGCCGTTGCCGACTCTTCGGACGACATGTAAAGACAGTCTTCCTCTGCAAAAAAGTCCAGCGCTTTGAATGTATTTAGATCCATCAATTTCCTCTATATATATGCATTTTTGTCTTTAGACGAAGGAATTGTATACGAAAAGGAGCTTCCGTTCAACAAAATGAGGCTCTGAGGCATAGATTTCAACAAAAAATGATATATTTTGTTGAATTTTAGGAAACATTTCAACAAAATCCATTGAAAGTAAAAAATGTATTGAGTAAAATGCTAATGTGTTTCATTATTATCAACAGCCAAAAGATTTAGAATCAGGCAATATATACACATATTTGATAAAGTGCAGGAGAACGTAAAAAATGTCACTCGGTGAGAATATACGAAGAAGAAGATTAGAGCTGGGGCTTTCCCAGCAGGAGCTTGCAGATGCCCTCGGTTACAAGACAAGGTCATCCATTGCAAAGATAGAAAAGAACGGAAGCAGCATATCGGAAGATAAACTGGCTACCATGGCAAACGCCCTTAAGACAAGCGTAAGCTATCTTGTGACAGGGCAGGCGCCAAAGGAGATGGGAAAAAGCGGAAGCAGCGTCATATCAGAACCTTATTCGGGAGATGAAAAGCCTGCAGATAACAAGGAAAGGAAATGCGCCGCAGTCATACTTGCAGGCGGCACCAATCATCTGAATAAATACAATATCCCCTACCAGTTCGTCACCGTAAAGGAAAAGCCGGTCATCATCTACACCATGGAAGTGATGCAAAGACATCCACAGGTAGAGAGCATACACGTTGTATGTTTATCGGGCTGGGAAGATCAGCTCAAAGCCTATGCGGAGAAATATGAGATAACCAAATTAAGAGAGATAATACCGGACGGAAAGACAGGCATCGAATCCGTAAAAAACGCTGTGGAGTGGCTGTCCCCTCTTTACAGCCCTTCAGATGTGATGATGATACAGGAAGCAACAAGGCCCTTCATAGATCCGGAGACCATAACCAACGCCATACGCTGCTGCAAGCAGTACGGAAGCGCTGTAGTATTCGAAAGACTCGGATGGACTACGCCCTTCCTGGTGGACGAAAGCAATCAGAACATGACCCATCTCGAAGCAACAAGGCTCATAAACGTCCAGTCCCCGGAGCTCTTTACCTTCGGCATGCTTAGAAAAGCATTCTCAGACGCTCTTAACGCAGGGCATAAGTTCGATGAGACCATATGCTCAGTATTTCTTCATAATATGGGCTATGATCTTAAGTTCTGCGAAGGAAAGAAGAACAACTTGAGGATAGTGAATGAAGAAGACCTTTCCCTTCTGTCGTCGCTGAAATGATATTTGCATATTTGCGGAGTTTTGGTATAATCCCATCTTTGACAGTTAAAAGACATAAGAAGTCCTAGAACCCGTTGAA
>CAZTHD010000011.1:0-7715 GCA_964613315.1 uncultured Oscillospiraceae bacterium
GACGTGGGCCGGGTGGCCGCCGGGGTCGCCCTCTGGATCGTCTTCGGGAAGGACGGAGGAATGAAATGAATTTAAATGCAGGCCAAATTTTAGACATTGCAGTGCTGATCTTCATAGCAGTAGCTGCGATCGCAGGGGCTATAAGGGGACTTTTCAAGAGCATTATAGGCTTTGCAGTCATGGGAGTTTCCATATTTGCAGGCTATAAGCTCGCACCTTTGATCACGCCCAAAGCGGTGGAGTGGGTATATCCGAAGGTCTCGGATAAGCTCCTTGCCATCGCTCAAAAGAAGAATATAGACCTTTCCCTTCTTAACCAGGAGCAGACTGACAGTCTCCTCAAATCCATAATGACTCCTGCGACAAGGGTAGTGTGCTGGATAATCATAGCCATATTGTTCATGATAGTTCTCGGGCTACTCGGCACTCTTCTCGGAGGCGCTATAGATAAGGTCCCCGGTATAAAGGCTACGAACAAGCTTCTCGGTGCGGTCCTTGGAGCCGTTCTTGCTCTTCTTGTATGCTACATGCTGGTGTTTGGCATTTCAAAGGTTGGAATGGGCGGCGCCGTCGAATCCAAATTTGAAGGCAGCATTGCTTACAAGGTCCTTTACTCATGCGTCCCGAAATCTTCAGACGTCATTGGCATCAACCTGCCGGGAATAGGCGAGATCAACCTCAAGGATTTCTTCAAAAGATGACGGAAGAGAAGATCAATTTCAAAAGCTGTTCGAGGCAGGAAAGAAAAGATATACTCAAAGAAATGGGTCAGCCTTCGTTTCGCGAGAAACAGGTTTTCCAGTGGATATCAAGAGGTGCTCTTTCTTTTGATGAGATGACAGATCTTCCCAAAGATCTAAGGAGCAGGCTCTTTGAAGCATACCGCTTTGAGAGTGCCTCTGTGGAACTTGTGCAGCAGTCAAAGGACGGTACGAGGAAGTACCTTTTGAAAATGACCGACGGGAACTTCGTGGAAGCCGTCTTCATGAAATACGAGTACGGCAATACCCTTTGCATATCTACCCAGATAGGCTGCAATATGGGCTGCGTTTTCTGCGCTTCAGGGATAGGCGGCAAGATCAGGAACCTGGAAGGCTGGGAGATGCTGGACGAGTACCTCATATGCAGGAAGGACGCGGGAGAGGACATAAACCACGTAGTCCTAATGGGCATGGGAGAGCCCTTCGATAATTACGACAATGTGTCGGAGTTCTTAAGGCTCATACACGACCCTGACGGCGTGGGTCTTAGCTATAGGAATATAACCGTATCGACCAGCGGTCTCATCAAGGGTATAAAGAAGTTTTCGGAGGATTTTCCTCAGGTGAATCTTGCCATATCTCTTCATGCGGCTACTCAGGATGAAAGGCAGGAGCTCATGCCGGTTGCAAAGAGCAACAGGCTTGAAGACCTCATAGAGACGTGCAGAGAGGTATCAGAAAAGACAGGGCGCCGTATCACTTTCGAATATGCTCTCATTGCAGGGAAAAACGACAGGGACGAGGACGTGAAAAAACTCTCAGCGCTTCTTAAGGGCATGCTCTGTCACGTCAATCTCATACCCTTAAATCCCGTTATCGAAAACGGTATGAAGGGCAGCGGAAGGGACGCAGCAAAGTTCTTTGCTGATAAGCTTGAAAGGACAGGCATACCGGCAACTATCAGAAGATCTCTTGGGCAGGATATAGATGCTGCCTGCGGCCAGCTTCGAAAAAAACACACTTGAGAATAAGGGCTTAAATCGATATAATTAAAGCAGAAGGTATTACTCATAATTTATTAAAAGGCGGTGATCCCCATGGTTAGATTATTGATCGGGCACAAGGGAAGCGGGAAGACTAAGAAGATAGTCGAGCTTGCCAACGGAAGCCTGGACAAAGTAAACGGAAGCGTTGTATTTATCAACAAGAATTCGAACCTCACGACGGACCTCAAGTACAGCATCAGACTCATAAGTATGAACGATTTTGAGGCCATAACCAACGTAGACGAATATATAGGATTCTTGTACGGCGTCATCTCTCAGGACCATGATCTTGAATGCATATTCATAGACAGCATACTCAAGCATGCGGATATCAAGATCGAAAACTTAGAAGATTTCCTTGAGAGACTCAACAGGATATCGACCGAGCACAGCGTGGATATAGTCGTAAGTATATCAGCTGATAAGGAAGACCTCGGTTCATATATAAACAAGTACGATATAGTAGATCTTACTAAATAGCAGACATTAAGCCAAAGGGGCTTGAAACTATAGAGGTTTCAGGCTCCTTTTTTCTTGCCTTTTACAGCCCCTGAATGTATAATAAAAAGACGCGGAAGCTTAGGCCTCCTTATTTTGTATTGAGAAAAAACAGGAAGAATAATGTACGAAAGAAACGATAAAAGCTGGGTAAAGCACATAGACTTCTATATCCTTGACCTGCTTGTAATATTGATCGCATATATACTCGCATATATAACAAGATTCCCGGGAGCGGGAATGCCCTTCAAAGTGGATCTTTACAGGGATTACCTCGTAGTTTTAGGCATATCCGAAGTCTTTGCATCTTTGGTCACCAACAACACCAGCGGCGTGCTTAAAAGAGGATTCTTAAGAGAAGGCCTCAAGGTATTTGCTCTGGATCTTATCAGTATAGGGACTGCAACTCTCATCCTCTACGGAGCACATTCCGGTATAGATTATTCAAGACTTCTCACCCTTTATACCAGTATATATTTCGGTGTCTTGGACCTCATTTTCAGGACCATATGGAAAGCAGTCGTAGTAAAATATAAGCTCTTCACAAGAAGAAGGGTACCAAGGAGCCTCATAGTGGTCTCAGATCTTGCTTCTGCTCCAGGACTCATAGAAAGCATCAGAAATTACAATTTGAGCTCCATTGAGATCAAGGGGCTTGTCCTTACAGACAGCGATGCAAAGGAAGTATCGGGAGTACCGGTGGTAGCGCCCTTTGAAAGCGCTGCAGATTACGTATGCAGGGAATGGGTAGACGAGATCATGGTCTCGGAGCATGTCCACGGAGAAAAATATGCCGAGTTCATAGACGCCTGCACCCAGATGGGCGTCACCCTTCACGTGGTGCTCCCCTTAAAGAATACGGAAAATGATTCACAGTTCGTCGAAAAGCTTGGAGACCGCACCGTCATAACGTCGGCATTCTCCAACGTAGAAAGCTGGCAGGCCTTCATAAAGCGTCTCGGAGATATAGTTGGAGGCATAGTCGGCTGCATCCTGACCCTCGTCATAGGGATATTCGTAGGACCTGCCATCTATATAGCATCTCCCGGGCCCATCATCTTCAAGCAAAGGAGGATAGGGAAGAACGGAAAGCCCTTCTACCTCTACAAGTTCAGATCCATGTATCTGGATGCTGAAGAGAAAAAGAAGGAGTTCATGAAAGAGAACATAGTCTCCGACGGTATGATGTTCAAAATGGATTTCGATCCGAGGATCATAGGAAACAAGATACTTCCCGACGGAACGCAAAAGACCGGCATAGGAGATTTCATAAGGAAGACCAGCCTCGATGAGTTCCCGCAGTTTTGGAACGTTCTCAAAGGAGATATGTCATTGGTGGGCACAAGGCCTCCGACGGAGGACGAGTGGGTAAAGTACAAGTATCATCACAAGTCCAGAATGGCCACGAAGCCCGGTATAACCGGCATCTGGCAGACCTCGGGAAGAAACGAGATCACGGACTTTGAGGAAGTCATACGCATGGATACTGAGTACATCACCAATTTCAGCATTGGCCTTGACATAAAGCTTTTGTTCAAGACCATAGCAGTAGTATTTACGAGAAAAGGCGTCAAATAGGAATATGACAATATTAGTTACCGGAGGAGCCGGCTTCATAGGTTCAAATTTCATATTTTATCTTCTTGAAAATCACCCTGATTACAAGATCGTATGTTTAGATAAGCTTACTTATGCGGGGAATCTCTCTACTTTAAGCTCAGTTCTTGACCGCATCGTTTTCGAAAAGGTCGATATATGCGACAGAGATGAAGTGGACAGAGTCTTTTCCGAACAAAGGCCGGACGTGGTCGTAAACTTTGCAGCGGAAAGCCATGTGGACAGAAGCATAAAAGATCCCGAGCTTTTCTTAAAGACCAACATCATAGGGACCTCGGTGCTCATGGACGCCTGCAGAAAATATGAAGTCTCAAGATTCCATCAGGTGGGCACTGATGAGGTGTACGGAGATCTGCCCCTTGACAGACCCGATCTCTTCTTTACAGAGGATACTCCTCTTCACACCAGCAGCCCCTATTCTTCATCAAAAGCCGCAGCAGACCTGCTTGTCATGGCATATCACAGGACCTATGGGCTCCCCGTTACCATCAGCCGCTGCAGCAACAACTACGGGCCCTACCAGTTCCCTGAGAAGCTGATACCCCTGATGATAGCCAACGCCTTGGCAGACAAGTCTCTTCCCGTGTACGGAGAGGGGCTCAACGTAAGAGACTGGCTCTATGTTGAGGATCATTGCAAAGCTATAGATCTCGTCCTTCAGAAAGGAAGAGTCGGCGAGGTCTACAACATAGGCGGTCACAATGAGATGAGAAATATAGATATCGTAAAGCTCATTTGCAAAGAGCTGGGAAAGCCCGAGAGCCTCATCACCTTCGTAAAGGACAGAAAAGGCCACGATATGAGGTATGCCATAGACCCGGCCAAGATACATGAAGAGCTGGGGTGGCTGCCGGAAACAAAATTCGAAGACGGGATAAAAAAGACTATAAAGTGGTATTTGGATAATACGGAGTGGTGGCAGGAAATAGTCAGCGGAGAGTATCAAAGCTACTATGAAAAAATGTATGCCGGAAGATAGGCATCCTGCCGCTGTGATTTAAAAGATTTGGCAAAGAAGAAAAAGAAGAAAAAGAAATACAGACTGAAGATAGGAAGGGTCATCCTTCTTCTTGTGATACTCATAATTCTCGCTCTTGGTACAAGACTGTTTCTTGATGGAAAAGCCATGTACGATCAGGCAAGAAACGCCAAGTATGAGCTTGGAGAGATCATAGATGCAGTGAAGGCCGAGGACTACGACAAAGCTCAGGAGAGGACCGAGGTCGTACACGGCATCATCAAGTCCTTAAGGGAAAAGCTCGAAGGACCCATATGGAGCCATTGCGATCTGATCCCGAAATACGGTCCTGATTTCGTCACGGGCTGCAGGCTTCTTGATATTGCCGACGAGATGATGGATAAGTATCTTACGGAAGGTTTCGAACTTCTGAAAGCCTATCCTCTTTCAACGCTCAAGGTCGAAAATACTTTCAACGCAGCCGCCGGCATTCATTACCTCAACTTCGCTGAGAAGGTGCTCCCCGATGCAGAAGCCGTGGTCGAAGAGATATCGCATATGCACATATCTCTTGACAAGGAGAATCTCATAGGCAAATACACTGTCAAGATCCAGGACCTTTTCGATCTTTACCATTCGGCTGAAAAGTTCGTTCCCTTCGTCAAGGCGATGATAGGAGACGGGGAGGATAAACTCTATCTTCTCGCCGCCCAGAACTCCGCCGAGATAAGGGCAGGGGGCGGTTTCCCCGGTTCCATGGGCACGATAAGGATAAAGGACGGATATTTGAGCATAGGCGACTTTACGAGCGTATGGGACGTTCTTAGCCTTGTGATACCCGATGAGGAACTGGTGTCATATCAGGAGTGGTACCTCTTCTACGCCTGGATGGAGTACCCAAGAGATGCCAGCTACGACCCCTACTTCCCGAAGGTCGCATATATCTGGGCTGAGAGCTACGAAGCTAGAATGGGAGAACACATAGACGGTGTCATATCCATGTCTCCCATCATAATACAGAAGCTTCTTGCCTGCACGGAGCCCATCACCCTTGAGGACGGTACGGTCCTCGACGGTACCAACGCAACGAAATTCATACAAAATGACATATACATGAAGTATCTCAATGCCGAGGCCATCTACTGGGGCATGGATGAGGGAGACGCCATTTCTAACGCTCTTTTTTCAAGCATAGCGTCACAGACCATGTCAAAGGTCTTCAGCAGCGTCAATCTTGACAATATACCCAAGTTCATGAAGATGGTCGAAGAGTCCATAAGTGACAGGATACTCATGATGTGGCTGAGAGACAGCGACGGCCAGTCCGCCATCAGGAGCATAGGGGCTACGGGAGAGTTCAATACTGATCCCGAGCATCCCCAGCTTGGCGTATATTTCAGCAACAGCAACCCCTCTAAACTGGGCTGGTATCTTGATATGGACATAAACGTCGGAGACCCCGTGGTTCTCGATAACGGTGCTTTAAGATACAACGTATCGGTATCTTTGTATAACACTATAGACTGGGGCACGGTATATTACGCAGGCTCATATATAGCAGGTGAAACAGAGCTTGGATATTTCATCTCATATCTTCACCTTGTAGCTCCGAAAGGAGGATATATAAGCGGATACTGGATGGATAACTGGCAGTGGATGGAGGAAGACGAATACATGGGCAACCAGATAGTCTTTGCCCGCCATTTCTACATAGGTCCCCAGGAACAGGTAGTGGCGTACTTTGAAGTCACCACGGCTCCGGGTGTAACAGAGCCTCTGGAGGTCGTACACACACCGACACTTCAGGAATACAGATAACAAAAAGGATCGGCTCCCAGGTAATGGAGCCGGTCTTTTGTATATTATATTAGTTTAGATTTCTGCTATGAAGAGCTCGAGGCCCAGTCTTCCGTCCATGTTTCCGGACTTCATGTTCTTTTCTATTTCAAAGGCTTTTTCGAGAGCTCTCCTCAGATCTGACGATCTTTTGCCGCGGCAGGCTGCCAAGGCTTTTTTCTACCTGTATTCGTTGACTCCCATCTCTTTGATGATCTCGTAGGAGCTCTGGCCTTCCTCAGATCTTTCAAGGCCTTCGACCATTATCTCAAGCTGCGAGATGAGAAGCCCGAGGAAGCTCAGGACGACTCCCATCTCTTTTGATGGAGCCTGGGTATCTATGCTTGCATGGAGTATCTCAAGGGCTTTTCCCTTGTCTCCTCCGAAGGCACAGTCCAATATTTTGAAGGAATTGACTTCATCCTGGCCCTGGACGGCGTTCAGCATATCGGAAAGCTTGAGCTCACTTTTATCGTAGAGGGAGAAGATCAGCTTAAGGTCGTTTTCGAGATTGAAGAGGGTATAGTCTCTTTCCGGATCTCCGTATCCGCAGATCTTTGCGAAATTGACCATATCCATCCTTCCTGCATTCTTCCCGGCTGCTGAAAATCTCTTGGCCATCCAGCCTCCTAAAGTCCCGTCGTCAAGAGATGTGAAATCATATACGATGCCGCTCTTTGCTATGGCTTTGTAAATGGCTTTAGTCTTGTTCGGCTTCTTCGAGGTGAATACCAGCATGGTGCTGTCCGGGATATCCGGAAGGTATTCTATGAGCTTTTGGACCTCTGCAGTGTTCATATCCCTCGGCGCCTGAGCCGTAAAGATGTCAGAGTCGTCTACTATTACCAGCTTCCTTGTGGACATCATCGGAGGCGTGTCGCAGGCGAGCATTATGGCGGACAGCTCTATGGAGTCTTCTGAGAAGACGCTAAGGTCAAGAGAAGCCGTGACAGGGCTTATCAGACCCTGCTCAAGGTAGTCCTTAGACCAGTCTATGAGGAAATCTTCTTTTCCGCAAAGCAAAATGAGCTTAGGGTAGATGCCGCTTTGGGCTCCTGC
>CAZTHD010000011.1:7725-14142 GCA_964613315.1 uncultured Oscillospiraceae bacterium
GATACTTGGAATATTAATTCCGTTTGCCTGCACTTCTTTAGGGGCTGCCTTTGTATACGCCATATCCTGTCCTTTGCCGCGTTGGTGAAAATGAAAGCGTTTCCCTTCGATCTCTTAAAACATACGGCTCCGCTTTCGTCTGTCCTTGCATATATTATACCGCAAGAATCGAGAAGTTCAATTACCCTGGGAGCAGGGTGACCGTAGTTGTTGTTTGCTCCTACGGAAATTACGGCAAAGGAAGGCCTTATCCCTGCAAGAAAAGCATCGCCTGTTGAATTGCCGCTGCCGTGGTGGGCTATTTTGAGCACATCGCAGCCGAGTCCGGGGTAGGCGCCGAGCAGGTATTCTTCTCTTTTCATATCCGCATCGGACATGAATAAAAATCTGCAGCCGTCTATCTCGATGGAAGCTACTATGCAGCTGTCGTTTTCATCTAGGCCTGTGTCGCCGTACACGTCCTTGTTGCTTATTATCTTCTCTACCTTGAATATCTCGCTTAGCTCATATATACCTTTGCAATGGTCCATGTCCTCGTGGGTGACTATGGCAAGGTCTATCTTTTTTATGCCGTTTTTTAGAAGATAGGGCTTTATGGTGTTTTCCGCAATGTTGCTGTAGTACGACCCTCCTCCGTCTATGAGTATGTCCTTGCCTCCGTAATGGACGTGTATGCAGTCTCCCTGTCCCACGTCAAGAAAGGTGACCTTTGCCGTGCCGTATTCCCAGGGAAATATGCTCTCCGAGATCCTGAGGGCAAAGGGTATAAGGGTGCCTGCTGCTATGAGTCCCGATCCAAGGACTGCAAGCTCAAAGTATTTGTTTTTCCTGTGCAAAATATACCTTGCCTCAGAGCAAAGAAGAAAGAAGAGTATGTAATATATCAGCGTTAGCGAAGGGGTAGGAGCGGCGACTGATGCTTTTGCAGTAAATATGGATCCTGTTTTGTTCATGAAGTTCAGCAGCTTGCAAAAGATGCTTATGAGAGATGCATCAAGATATATCGCGTATTCTGAAAGAGCCGCCGGCAGCAATGCGGAAATTACGAAGCCTGCAAGGCCCGCCGGGACTATGATCCCCGCAAGAGCTATGGCGACGGGATTCAAAAGCAGGCTGAAAAAAGAAAAGTTTGTGAAATGAAAAGCGCAAAGAGGGGCCGTTCCCGCAAAGGCTGCTGCTCCTGGAGCCAATGCCCTGGTCACCTTGTAAAATCTTTCGCTTTTCAATCTGTCCGATATACGGGATAGCTTTTGAAGGAGCCAGGGGTAAAACACCGCCATGGTGTATGCGGCTGTAAAGCTTAGCTGCATGCCGCTGTCGAATATGAGGTAGGGGTTTGCAAAGAGCATGACGGACGCTACGAAAGATATGGCTGATATGCTGTCATACCTTCTGTCCGTATGAAATGCTATGATCCTTAAAACTATCATCGCCGATGCTCTTATGACCGAGATCGAAAAAGATGAAAGGGCAGCATATATGCCTATGAGAAAGATGCTTGCAAGGTCTATTGCCTTGCTCTTCCTTTTTCCGAAGAGCTTCCTCACAAGGTCGTAAGTCATATTCACGTGAAGGCCTGAAACGGCCAGTATGTGGGCAATGCCGTTCCTTTGAAAGGAATCGTAATAGTCATCGTCCATATATGACGTTTCTCCGAAGAGTATGCCGGCTATGGTCCCGAAGTCTTCATCGTTTAGATATGCGTCCGCTCTGTCGTAAAAGTCCGCCTTGAGGACGTTTATCATGTGCCTTAAAAGATATACGGTCTCATAGGCTTTTATCTTGTATTTGTTGGTGGTACAGACAGTATATATATCCTTGCCTTTAAGGTATCTTCTGTAATCGAAAGAGCCAGGGTTCCTCCTTCCGGCGGGAATGGATATGGCTCCCGATACCGACACCTTTCTTCCGACGCAGTCGTAGGCCGTATACCTGCTGTTCTCACCCGGATCCATGACCTTTACGAGGACTTTCTCTCTTCCTGTCTTCACCGTGAAGGCAGTATAGTAACTTTTGACTTTTACGGAGGTCACAACGCCTTCGAAGCGTACAACTCTTCCTTCGTTTACTGCCATTGCGCTTTTTGAAAGATCAAAAAAGAAGCAGCGAAAGACTGCGAGGATCAAAGACGTTATGAGCAATAAAAAGACGGGCCGTCTGATATCTTACCTCCGACCCGTCAAAGGGAATTCTATATCAATTGTAAAAATATGTCAACTACTTAAGCCCTTTCAGCACCATGAGGGAGTTTAGGAACCTTGCCACCATCCTTGGATCTTCAAGGTAGAAGCGGCGTATATAGTCCTCCTGGTAGAAGCATATGAAACTGTTCTCATAGTCTCCGGATACCCCCGGAAGGATGGAGAGAGGCACGTTTATGGTCTCATAGGGATCTTCGTAGTGCATGCCTTGGGCATCGAGAGTGATAGTACCGTCGCAGTTTTCCATGAAGGAAAAGTCCACGTCTTTTCCCAGTTCCATCATGGATTTTTTAGTCTTCGACACGAATTTCGCCTGAGGATCTTTCCAATATTCGTGTTCGAATCCCAGCTGGGTCTTGTTCCAGGCGGCGATGTTGTCTGGAAGAGACTCGTCTTCAGGTATGAAGAACATCTCCCTTGTGAGCTCCATTGTCATGCCGCAGCTTTCGCAGCTGAGCCTGCCGTCTTTATCGCTCACCGTATAGAGCTTCCCGCAGCTTGGGCATCTGTAGAAGAGCTTCGATACGTTCTCCATGGCAGGCTTGGATCCGGAGCCGTACTTATATCCGCTGCCTCTTAAGGATTCGCTCACGTTATACCTGAGAGCTTCTCTCAATCTCTCCATGACTTCTTCGTTGGAGAGGGTCTTTATCTCCTCTTCATCGAAGAGAGCTTTCACTTCTCCCCCTATCTTTCCGACGGTCACGCCCTTGTATTTGTAAGGAGGTTTGACGAAGTAGGTGCCGCTGGGTATGAGCACTGCAACGGGAACTCCAAGCTTTTTGAGGAGCTTTGCCGTAGAGTCTTCCATTGGGTTCTCCGTGCTGTCCATGGATACTCTTCCTTCAGGCATCATTCCGAGGATGAGACCCGATTTGACCGTACGCATCATCTCCTTGATGGCTTTGACGTCGGGTATGAATTGTTTCTTCGGTATGACCTGAAGGGCTCTTAAGCCTTTGCCCTGCAAGCCTTTGTAGAGCTGCTGGGCGGCTACAACGAACCTTGCGTATCTTGGGAAGCACGCGAAGAGCATGACTATGGCGTCCACTTCAGAAGGATGGGCGCTTAGGAGTACGAAGCTCTTTTTTGAGCGTTTCCATTCCCGGACTTTTTTGTCGGTGGTCAGTTTGAATCCGAGTACGATTTTGGATGCTATCCAAAGCACTACCGCTGCGCAGTAGTAGAGGAGCTTTGACCAGAAGCTGATTTTAACAGAATTCTCATTTTTCATATTTTCATTATATCACAGCGAAATACACATGAAAGACATAAGAAATAAAAAATCCCCGCTGTGATGCGGGGATTAACAAAACTGACGTAGATCAGCTTAAGTATCTGAATACTCCTTTGACTTTTCCTACGATCTTGCAGTCCTTTACGATGATGGGCTCCATCTCGGAGTTCCTGGGCTGCAGGAGTATGAATCCGTTCTCCTTGTAAAAGGCTTTGACGGTGGCTTCGGCATCCATATCTTCCACGAGGGCTACTACTATGTCGCCGTTGTCTGCGGTGCTCTGTTCTTCGACCAGCACGTAGTCTCCGTTGAGTATGCCTGCTTCTATCATGGAGTTGCCGTGGACAGAGAGCATGAAGGTGTTGCCTCTTCCTATCTGCCCTGCGGGAAGGGGAAAGTATCCTTCTATGTTCTGCTCGGCAAGTATGGGTTCGCCTGCTGCGACACGGCCTACGATGGGCACTTCAGCGACCTCTTCGTGGAGTTCAGGCTGTTCGTTTTCTATGCCGTATCTGTGCCTTCCCGATTCCTGCTTTATATATCCTGCTTCTCTTAAGACCTCCATAGCCTTATGGACGGTGGAAGTGGATTTGATGCCAAGAGCTGCGCACACGTCTCTGGTCGTGGGAGGATAACCTCTTTCCTTCGTGTGCTGCGTTATGTACTCGAGTATGCGTTTTTCTCTTTCTTTAAGTTCGATCATGACTAACCTCCAACTGTATCCGTCCATATTGTATCACAGGAACAAACGTTTGTAAACAAATGTTTTTGTGTACAATCGGTAAAAAATATGGTAATCTAAAAACCTAGGCATTGGGAAAGGAGTTTTTTATATGAAGAAGAAAACTACGCTCAAACGATTACTCGTGCTTTTGATGGCACTCATAATGGTATTCTCTCTTTTCAGCTGCGGAAAGCAGAAGGAAGAGGACCTTCCTCCGGAACAGGATGCATCCGAGGAACAAGGAGACGGTTCTCCCACAGTCACCATAAGCCTCAACAAGCTTCTTGAACTTGCAAACAAGACCTGGACCTTCAATGAGCTCATCTCCAGCATCTTCACCGACTACGTTGCATATACCGCAGACGACGGAGTCACCATCAAGGTGGAGGCCAAAAAGAAAGACGTTCCTGCTCCAAGCTACGACTACAGCAAGATCGTCACCGATGAAAAGGGATTCAAATACTACGATCTCAACAGCGATACGAAGAAATCCTGGAAGGGTATAGACGTTTCGGCTTATCAGGGATATATAGACTGGGAAGCAGTAGCTGAAAGCGGCATAGAATTCGCATTCATAAGGCTCGGATACAGAGGATATACGGAAGGCGGTCTTGTAAAGGATTCCTACTTCGACAGGAACGTGCAGGGAGCCATCGCTGCAGGCATACCCGTAGGCGTATATTTCGTGACCCAGGCCATAACTGTGGAGGAGGCCAAAGAAGAGGCTCAGTACGTACTGGACAATATCAGATGGTACGACGTGACCTGGCCCATAGTCTACGACGTGGAAGGGCACAGCGCCCAGGAGGCAAGGGCCAACAACATCTCGACCGAAAAGAACAGCGAGCAGATAGTTGCTTTCTGCCAGGCCATAAAGGACGCAGGATATACTCCCATGGTCTACAGCAATACCAGATGGTTCGTCAGCAAGATCGACATGTCCAAGATCAAGGACTTCGACATATGGTACGCATACTACAGGGACAACATCTATTTCCCCTATGATTTCAAGATCTGGCAGTTCAGCAGCACGGGAAGGGTCAACGGCATAGACGGAGACGTGGACCAGAACATCTCCTTCGTGAACTACGGCGCCCAGTAACAAAACAGGCCATCTAAAAGCCGTCTGAAAATGTAAAATCTTTCAAAAGCCGCTTGACAAGAAGAGCGGCTTTTTGTATACTACCAAGGCAAACAAGCAGAAGTTACCGCTTCTCGCCTTGGCAGCAGGGGCTGCCGGGCTGATAAAACAACTCTTTTTGGGGTGGTTTAATTTAGCGGAGCTTGTGCTGCCGCTTTTTTCTTTTTTATACATGGGAGGATAAAACCATTAGTAGTAAGGAAGCATTAGTCAACGAGCAGATCCGCGCCAAAGAGGTGCGTCTGATCGATGCAGAGGGCAATCAGGTCGGTATAGTGAGCATACAGGAAGCTATGGCTGCCGCTCATGAAGCAGGTCTTGACCTCATCAACATTTCTCCGAACGCTGCTCCGCCGGTATGCAGGATCGCAGATTACGGCAAATTCCGTTACGACCAGCAGAAGAGACAAAAGGAAGCAAAAAAGAAGCAGGCTACCATGGAAGTAAAGGAAATGCGTCTCGGTATTTTCACCGAAGAGCACGACCTGGAAACCAAGGCGAAGCTGGTCTCCAAATTCCTTGAAGGAGGAGACAAGGTTAAGGTGTCCATGAGATTCCGCGGCAGGGAGATGGGATACACAGCCAAGGGAGAAGAAACCATGCTCGTTTTTGCAGATATGGTCTCCGAATTCGGAAAAGTCGAGAAAAAGCCCGTACTCGAAGGACGTAACATGTCCATGGTCATCGCTCCGATGACTGCAAAGGAAAAGGAAAAAGCAGCAAAAGCTGCAAGAGAAGCTGCCAAGGCGGCCGAAAGCAGCGCGCAAGTTGAGCAATAAAATATATAAAAGGAAGGTATCATCATGGCAAAAGGCGCAAAGATGAAGTCCCACAGAGGGGCAATGAAAAGATTCAAGCTTACCGGAACCGGCAAAATCAAGAGAAACAAGGCGTACAAGAGCCACAGAACAGCTCAGAAGACACCTAAGAGAAAGATGAACCTGCGTCAGGCTACATACCTGACTTCCGCAGATCACAAGAGAATCAAAAGTGTACTGGTTGGAAAGTAGGAGGTAGAAGACAATGGCAAGAGTAAAAGGTGGAGTAAACGCCAAGAAAAGACATAAGAAAATATTAAAGGCAGCAAAGGGATTCTACGGTGCAAAGCACCGCA
>CAZTHD010000012.1:0-13540 GCA_964613315.1 uncultured Oscillospiraceae bacterium
CATCTACGTGATAGAAGAGCATGCAAAGAGCTGCAAGGAGGCATATACCGGACGGGATCACAGCAATGAGTGTGACCATGCTCTTGATCATTTCAGGAGTAAAAGTAACGCCTGCTTTGTATCCGATAGCTGCAAGTGCAAAGGAAGCTATGGGAGTTGCGATCGTAAGACCAACTCTTGTTGTAGCGCCTGCAAGGCCCTGGAGCATAGCTCTTGGCGCTTCCTGCCCCTGCATCTCGAACTTGTCTGCGATGTCGTTGCAAAGAGCGGACATGCAAACTGTGGATGCGCAGCCGATGACGTTGATGAGTGCTCTGATAACGATGAATGCCGTTGAGGATGAACCCCATTTAGCAAGGCATGCATAACCGATAGCACTTCCTACCATACCGATGATATGTACGGTCTTCTTTGACATGAACTTTGTAAGATAAGGAGTTGCAAGGCATCCAACAAAACCTGCAATAGCGTTCCAGGTGAGGGACTTTCCGGATGCGACCGGATCCATGAGAACATAGTTCGTGTAGTATACGAGCAGTGTTGAATAGAATACTGAAGATGCTGCTGCAAGAACATAGCTGATGAAGTATGGGATCATAGGTCCTTTGAGAGCTTTGAACATCTCAAAGAATCCGGGGCCCTTCTGAGACTTAGTCTCAACTTCAGTCGTCTGAAGCTTTCCTACTAGGCTGTAGAGATAGAAAGATCCAATGATGATGATCACACCGAAGATAGCGGACATCCAGCCGTAAGCATTCTTAGTACCGGCCCAAAGCGAAACTCCGAGCAAGGGCATGTAAATATATCCGAAAATAGTAGAGGACAGAGTACCGCATGTCTGAGCAGATGTGTTCAGATTAACAAGGTCTGCCTGGTTCTTTGCAATGCTTCCGATAGCTGCTCTCATTGCTGTCCAGCCTACGTTGTATGCTATGAACTGAAGAGAAACTATGATGAGGAATACTACTACGTATACACCTACGGGAAGGTTGTAATAGAAGAATGTTGCAGGGAAGAATACGCCGAGAAGGACACCTGCTACGAGGCACCAAGTGCGATATTTTCCACTTTTAAAGTTGATAGAATCAATGATGACTCCGGAAAGGAGCATTGATACAAGTTTTATGATCTGTACACCTGAGTTGATACCTGCTGCAAGGCCTGCATCGAATCCTGCTACGTCAGTCATAAAGTACATCAGGAAATATCCTGTTACCATGAGTTGGAACCCATAGCCAAACATACCGCCCATACCAAAGCCTATAACTTTGCCAAGACCGATAGTTCCTTTCTGTTTTTCCATTTTTTCACCTCTCTTAAACAAGAAAAATAACGTTTCAATACCGAACATGTTCGGTTTTTCACGCAGATTTTATCATCATATACAGAGGGCGTCAACTATATTTTTTACATTCAAAGAAAAAAAGTACAAAAAAAGAAGGTATACCCTTTTCTCAGGACATACCTTCTGTAAAAAGTATATATTATATATCAGAAAAACAGCATCCTTGTGCTCTTTAAAAGCAATATCACCAATATCGCTGTGTAAGCTATGAACTTCAGCAAAGGGAAGGCGTTTATCTTGCTCTTTAATTTAAAGAGTACAGATCCTATAGAAAAGATCGTAAAGCCGAGCGCGATCCAGTAAAATACGGGGCTTTCGCCCTTAAGTATCGAATACGAAGTGATGCCCTGGACTACTCCAACTACTGCAGTGACAAAACCCATACGTCTTTGGAACTCTTTGAACTTACCCGTTTCTGTCAGCTTCTTTACAAGATCGTCTGATAGTTCAAGAGGGTTTGGCTCTCTCTTGCCTATCATATATATGATCCCCGTCACTATACTGAAAACACACAAAAGCGCATAAAAGAAAGCACAAGCCATCAATGGGTAGTTTCCTGACTGTATTGTAGCCATTATTATTTCCTCCTACAAAACACACATTCAAAAAAGAACGCGTTTGATATTTATATCCCTATTATAGCACAAAGGAAAACGGAATACAAAAATCGTTCATCACTTGGCCGTGTCAAGTTATTGTGGATTTTTTGGTTGACATCCAACATTCTTTTCTGCTATGAAAGCGGACGACACATGCCAAGGCTGCGAACATCAAACTGCGTTCCACTGCTCACATCAAATATCAGTGGTTCTGATTCAAACATACTGAAGTCCGGGTGATCGAGTTTCTCTTTAAGGAGTTTCTCCATTCTGTCTGCATAGTTGATTGATGATACCGGACTTTCGCCTTTCATGTCTTTTGCATGCACTTCTCCGCCATTCAAAACATAAGTCCTCAGTTTTGTCAGTTTTCCGAGATTCTTCTCGCTCCATCCAAGCGGATCCCTGCTGAACCTATCTGATAAAACATGGCTTACCTGTCCCTCTGTACAGCTTCCCGGATAATCCCCATTGAGTCGATGTTTGATAGCCGCCCAATTTCCTATGAGATATGTCCGGAAGTCTTCTATTGCATCGACTTTCTTGGCATCGGTTTCGTTTTCTGCAAGATCACTTAGTATATGCTCTGCCTTAACATGATCCTCAGCCTTTACAGCAGCATGTATTCTTGTTCTCAAATTTTTTTTGGGATACTTTGCACTCAGTGCTTTTAAGGCCTTCTCAAAGTGCCATTGATCGATTACATGTATAGTTTGAGGATAACCATCTAGACCATTTTGTATCCATTTTCCGCCATCCCCGTGTATGCATATACGCTCGATTGCGTCCGTTTCATACGTACTCTGTATGTACCCGTCTACACTGGTCCAAAGTCTTTTGGAATCGAAGTTCTCATCAACGAAATGCATTGGATTTACTGTCTTTCTGCGTCCCTTACTGATGTTTACTGTTCCTTCAGTTACCGTTACCAGAGGTACGATTTGACTACTCTTTCCCTTTTCTTTTCCTGGCTTTTGAAGATGTACATGGTCTTCATCGGCATAGATGTGCAGTTCTCGGACTGTTCTCTTCTTTTCAGGCCCTTCTTTCTCTAAAATCGGCATGCTTCTTATCAGTTTATGTACGCTTTGCCTGCTCACCTCTCCACTCGTAACGTCTTTGCTGCTCATGGCATATGACACATATACGGCTTTCGTTGCAAGTCTTGCCAATACCTCACTTCCGATCCTTGCCCGTGCCTTGATCCCTAGAAATTCATCTAACGGGTACAGATAACCGCCCTCTTTTTCTTTGTAGTAGTCCCTTTTGAATTCTATGTTTCCCAGAGCTGTATACAATGAACGGTCGCGATCTTTCTCGTGCATATACAGTCCGGCTTCCTTTCGGCCACGCTTATCTTCCCTGATGGAAAGATTGACTTCTTCAATGATCTCTTTCAGCATCCTTCTGGCTACGTCCTTGCAGTCCCTTTCCAGCTCTGCAGCTAGACTGTCGATATCCTGAAGATTCTCATAATTTGCTTTTCCTGCAATTCTTATTGCCAACTCCTGCAGGTATTGTAGTATACTGTTATACATAGAGGCCCTCCTTGGTGTTTGAGTATTTGGTAATTCTATTTTACCATTGGAGGTCAACCTCTATTTTTTATTTTTCTATTTTCTCCACAATTACTTTACACTATCTCATCACTTGGATACTTAAGTCCGATTGAGTATCGAAAAATATGCTCGCTTCAAAGAAAAATCCCAGTGATCTCTCACTGGGATAAGTCTTAGTTTTGGGGGTCATCTTACTCCCCTGGCTCATTTTGTTCCTACCAGCTCAGCTTTGAGTTGTTCTGGGCGACTGCCTGTATCTTGGCTGCATCTGCAAGGGTGACCTTGCCGTCCCCGTTCACGTCTGCAGTGAACTCGTATTCTTGGTCGAATTCGACTCCGTACTTTATGGCGGCTTTGAGCAGATTGAAGTCATTCATAGTGACTTCACCGTCACAGTCTATATCGCCTTTGACTACCAGCATAGTCTCGGTTATGCCTCTTGGCACGTTGTAGGTGTAGGTATCTTCTTCACCCTCTACAGCAGAGGCTGATACGCTCACGTAATCTCCGTTTCTGTCTACGTATCCGAATTTGCAGGGGCTGTCAGAAGTGACGGTTACTTTGCTGCCTTCTAGGCTGTAGTCGTCGCTTTCCTTAAGCGCAGTTGATGCTTCGATCTCTATATCTCCGTAGGGGCCTAAGTGTATATAGCCCTGCGGTGCGCAATCCATGAACCACATACCGAGTCCCATTTCATCCGTATAGACGTTGGTGTTCGTGTCGAGGACCCCTTCTGTATACGTGCGGCTTTGCATATTGCCGTGGGATATGTATACGAGGTTCCCTTCCACCGCTTCTACGAAGGCAACGTGGCCATAGCTTCCGAAGTCCCATACAGCGACGGAGTTTTCGGAAGGCGTGGAATCGAAGGGGAAATCTCCGCATTCATAAAGCCACCATCTGGCGTCTCCGTGGCACGGAAGTTTCTCGCCGGTCTTTTCATAAGCCCTGCCCCAGGCATACCAGGTGCACTCTCCCCAGGAGCCTGAAGCGAAGGAGTTGACCCCTGCCGCATAGGCTGATGAGTAAAGATCCGCACCGTAGCTTCCGACTGCAAATGCGGAAGATGTGCCTGCAAAAACGATCGATAAAGTGAGTATGAGCGATAGGATGATCTTATTCAGTTTTGTCATAAAATATACCCTCTCTCTTAACATACCCGGCTATATTACTCGCAAAGCACAAAAATTGCAAGCATTTTCCTACAAAATTCGCACATTCGACACAAAACACGGGATACTACATCCCGTGTTTTGTGCTCATCTATAATGAGATATTATACTTTATCTTGTTCTGTCTACTTGTTTAGCTGTAGTGCCCCTTACACTCAGCTATAATAATCGAGTCATCCTCAACTTTGTATACTATTCTATTGGCATCATCGATCCGTCTGCTCCACCACCCACTTAGATTTGCACTTAATGGTTCAGGTTTTCCAAGACCATTATATGGATCTCTTTGCATATCTTTAATAAGTGAATTGATCTTTACAAGTTTTTTTCTGTCTTTTGTTTGCCATTCTAAATAGTCATTCCAAGCCCTCTCATCCCAAAGTAACTTCATCCCCTACACCTCTTTTTCAATCAATTCGTGCTCTTCTAGTTTAACTTTACCAGATTCAATATCACTGATTACTTTTTTTAGGTAGGAGATATTTGAATCCGAATAAAATGGATCGATCGAGACTTCAAAGGGAATTCGTTTTTCTCTGCTCATCTTTTTTGCGAAGATCGTAAAAGCTGTAGACATGCTCATTCCAAGTGCTTTGCATACTTCTTCCATGCCTTTTTTGTCATCTTCATCTAATTTGAAATTGACCAAAACCTGTGCCATATATAACACCTCCTCCTTGTTGATATGATTTTAGTATAAAAACAAGACAAAGTAAAGTGTTTTTCTTTACTTTGTCTTTATTGATTAAATAAAACCCTGACTATCTTGTTCTTTCTACTGCTTTATGCCAGCCGTCGAGCTTTACTTTCCTCTCCTCTTCCGTCATCTTCGGAATGAAGGATCCTGATACGCTCCAGTTGTTCTGAACGTCCTGGAGGTTATCCCAAAAGCCTGTTGCAAGGCCTGCGAGATATGCGGCTCCTAAAGCCGTCGTCTCGATGCAGGTGGGTCTCTTTACTTCTGTTCCTATCATGTCTGCCTGGAACTGCATGAGGAAGTTGTTTGCTGAAGCTCCTCCGTCCACTTTGAGGGAGTGGAGTTTGATGCCACTGTCCTGCTCCATAGCCGTGAGAACGTCACAGGTCTGATATGCGAGGGACTCAAGAGTAGCCCTTATGACGTGGTTTGCCGTGGTGCCTCTTGTGATGCCGCAGATTATGCCTCTTGCATAGGGATCCCAGTAAGGAGCACCAAGGCCTACGAAAGCAGGTACCATATATACTCCGTCGGTATCGGGTACTTTGAGAGCAGCTTCCTCGGATTCTGGTGCTGTCTTTAAAAGTCCCATCTCGTCTCTCAGCCACTGGATAGCTGCGCCTGCCACGAATATGGATCCTTCAAGAGCGTATGTGACTTTTCCGTCAAGGCCCCATGCAATGGTCGTTACGAGACCGTTCTTTGATTCTATGGGCTTTTCTCCTGTGTTCATGAGGAGGAATCCGCCTGTGCCGTAGGTATTCTTCGCAGAACCTGCACCAAAGCATGTCTGTCCGAAGAGAGCGCACTGCTGGTCTCCTGCAGCTCCTGAGATGGGTATCTCACCGCCGGTGATGGCAGGGTCTGTATATCCGTATACGTAGCTGCTTGGTTTTGGCTCCGGGAGCATGCATCTTGGTACGTTCAAGATCTTTAGGATCTCATCGTCCCAGTCTAATTTATGGATATCGAACATCATGGTCCTCGATGCGTTGGAGTAGTCGGTAACGTGTACCTTGCCTCCTGTTAAGTTCCAGATGAGCCATGTATCGATAGTTCCGAAGAGGAGCTCGCCTTTTTCAGCTCTTTCTCTTGCGCCTTCGACGTTTTCAAGTATCCAGCGAAGCTTTGTTCCTGAGAAGTAAGGGTCTATGAGCAGGCCTGTCTTTGCCTTGATCATATCTGAATAGCCTTGCTCTACCAGGCTGTCGCAGTACTCAGCAGTTCTTCTGCACTGCCATACTATGGCGTTGTATACAGGCTTTCCCGTGTTCTTGTCCCAGACTATGGTGGTTTCTCTTTGGTCTGTGATGCCTATGCCGGCTATGTCTTCAGGCTTTGCTCCTATTTTGAGCATGGCTTCTCTTGCGACGCCGACCTGGGTGGACCAGATCTCCATGGCGTCGTGTTCTACCCAGCCGGGCTTGGGGAAATACTGTGTGAATTCTTTCTGAGCAACTGAGATCTGGTTACCTTTCTTGTCGAAAAGTATGCATCTGCAGCTTGTGGTGCCCTCGTCAAGGGCCATTACGTATTGTGCCATCGCGTTTCCTTTCATTTTAATTAGCATGTGATGTCCACTTGATCTGAGTAAGCCCACTGTGTGCTTAACGCTGAGCTTTTTTGAGATTTGCAAAGTCTCGCTTGGGCTGCCGCCCGACTCGACTGCAAATCTTAGCAAAAAATCTCAGCTTGCACACAGTCAGCGCTTATCAGATAAGTGGTCCATCACCTGCTTTTATGTTGATGTTTATAAATCGATCATCAGATTTATATGTAAAGCGCTTTGAGAAAGCGCTGCATAACCATATTGGTATTATCAAGGCCTTTGCGGCTCAAAGCGAGGGATGTAAGGCCTCCTTTTTCATCCCTTTGCATTTTGAGATATGGCTTAAGCTCTTCATCACTAAGAGCTTCTCCGAATACCTCTTCGAAATCTCTTCCGAAGGTTTCCTTGAACTGCCATAGGTCTATCCCGTTTATGAGCCTCAGCTCTGTAAATACGAAATCTCCCATTCTGTCAAGAACTTCATCTTCAGGGCTTTCGGACTCTTCATACACTCTTTGGTATTCAAGCTCGTCCGTGTTATAGAACCTCTTGCCATCCATGAATGAATGGGCTGAGGTCCCAAAGCCAAGATAGGGCTTCATGGTCCAGTATTTTATATTGTGCCTGCAGGAAAACCCCGGCTTTGCGGCATTTGATATCTCGTAGTGAACGTACCCTGCTCTTTTGAGCTTATCAAGAGCAATGTCGTACATTGCCCTGTTTTCTTCCCAGGACGGGACTTCAAGGGATCCTTCTTTATATCCTTCATAAAAAGGAGTTCCTTCCTCTATCTGAAGGCTGTAAAAGGATACGTGATCAGGTGAAAGCTCTATGACTTTCTCGAGGCTTTCCTTCCAGCTTTTAAGGCTTTGGCCCGGTACTCCGAGCATCAAATCGATGTTTATGTTCTCAAAGCCTGCCTGTCTTAAATATCCATAGGCTTCTATGGCCTTGGCGGCGCTATGTACTCTTCCCAGAGCCTCGAGCACCTTGTCATCAAGGCTTTGCACTCCCATAGATACTCTGTTAAAGCCTAAGGCCTTGAGGGTCTCCGCCTTCTTTAAAGTAACAGTCTCGGGATTTGCTTCTATGCTTATCTCAGCATCTTCAGAGAACTTGAAGTTCTTCTTTATTGATAGGAGTATGCGTCCTATCTGATCCGTTCCGATGCAGCTGGGAGTACCGCCTCCGAAGAATACAGAATCTACTGTATATTTTTCCTTTATATCTTCAGGCGTATCCTCTATCTCATCGCAGACCCTGTAGCAATAGGAGTCGGGATCTACGGATAGTTCGCTGTCCTTTGGAAAGGATACGAAGTCGCAGTAAAGGCACTTCTTAAGGCAGTACGGTATATGTACGTATATGCCAAGCTTCTCCATCTACTTTTTGCCCTCGTCGTATTTGAGAACTGCGGTAAATGCTTCCTGAGGCACCTCGACGGAGCCGAACTGGCGCATCCTCTTCTTTCCTTCCTTCTGCTTTTCAAGGAGCTTCTTCTTTCTCGAGATATCTCCTCCGTAGCACTTTGCAAGGACGTCTTTCCTGTACGCTCTAATGGTCTCCCTTGCTATGATCTTCTGACCTATGGCAGCCTGGATGGGCACCTCGAACTGGTGCATGGGTATGACTTCTTTGAGCTTTTCGCAGACGAACTTTCCTCTTTCGTAGCTCTCTGACTCGTGGACTATCATGGAGAAGGCGTCGACTATCTCTTTGTTAAGGAGTATGTCGAGCTTTACCAGGTTGCTCTTCTCGTAGTGGTCGAATTCGTAATCAAGAGAACCGTAACCTCTGGTCTTTGACTTTAGAGCATCGAAGAAGTCATAGATGACTTCGTTGAGGGGCAGCATATAGTGAAGGCCCACTCTGTCCGCCGTAATATACTCCATGTGCTCCATGACTCCCCTTCTGTTCTGGCAGAGTTCCATGATGGAGCCTACGTAGTCCTTTGGCACCATGATGGTGGCCTTCACCATGGGCTCTTCTATGTGATCGAACTTAGTTGGATCGGGAAGGTTGCTTGGATTTTCTATGAAGTACTCACTGCCGTCGTGGTTGACTATCTTGTAAATAACTGAAGGAGCCGTGGTTATGATCTCAAGGTCGAACTCTCTTTCGAGCCTTTCAACTATGATCTCCATGTGAAGGAGCCCGAGGAAACCGCATCTGAAACCGTAGCCAAGGGCCTGGGAGGTCTCGGGCTCAAAGGTGAGAGCCGCATCGTTGACCTGGAGCTTTTCAAGGCAGTCCTTGACGTTTTCATACTTTTCGTCGGGGGTCGGATAGATACCGCAGTAGACCATGGGCTGCACCTTTTTATAGCCCGGGAGATGTTCCTTGCAGGGGTTTTGGGCCAGAGTTATGGTATCGCCGACCCTTGCGTCCTTTACCTGCTTTATGCTTGCACAAATATATCCTACGGAACCCGCCGAAAGCTCGGCCACCGGGGTCTGGTAAGGAGCGTTGACTCCGACCTCGGTCACTTCGTACTTTTTTCCCGTATTCATGAGAAGTATCGTATCGCCTTGTTTGACGCTTCCGTCGAAGATCCTTGTATATATGACGACTCCCTTGTAATTGTCGTAATATGAGTCGAAAATGAGGGCTTTAAGGGGTGCCTGTGGGTCTCCGCTGGGCGCAGGGACTTTCTCGACTATGGCCTCGAGGACCTGGTCTATGTTGATGCCTTCCTTTGCTGAAATAAGGGGTGCATCGGATGCATCCAGTCCTATGATATCCTCTATCTCTTCCTTTACTTCATCGGGATGGGCAGATGCCAGATCTATCTTGTTGAGGACTGGCACTATCTCAAGATCCTCGTCGAGGGCTAGGTAAACGTTTGCAAGGGTCTGAGCTTCTACCCCTTGGGTAGAATCCACTACAAGGACTGCGCCTTCGCAGGCTGCAAGGCTTCTTGAAACTTCATAGTTGAAGTCCACGTGGCCAGGAGTATCTATGAGGTTAAAGATGTATTCGTTTCCGTCTTTTGCGTTGTATACGAGCCTTGTGGTCTGGAGCTTTATGGTTATGCCCCTCTCCCTTTCAAGGTCCATATTGTCTAAAAACTGCTCCTTCATATCCCTGTGAGCCACGGTACCGGTTTGCTCGATGAGCCTGTCGGCAAGGGTAGACTTGCCATGGTCTATGTGAGCTATAATTGAGAAGTTCCTTATATATTTCTGATAATCGGACATGGGTTACCTCCGCATATTTTTCCAAATATGTATTATATCAAAAAAACGGCATCGTCTTCAATGCCGCTTTTCATCTAAAGTATTTCTTGAAATATATGTTATTTCCTGTATAATGTATTTACGCATGCGTAAATACCAGCATTGTATTATGGAGGAATTCAATGATAGAACTATCCGATAAGACCAATCTTTTGGAACAGAAGAGCTACAGATACAGCCTTCAGGACAGAAAAAAGCCTAATCTTTACGATGAGCTTTTCAGCTTTACCGAAGTCCCGAAGGTCACCTTCAACCAGAGGCGTTCCCCTATGGGCATGCCTGCGGAGATATGGATCACGGACACGACCTTCCGTGACGGACAGCAGTCCGTGGAGCCCTACTCTGTAAAGCAGATCGTGGATCTTTTCAAACTCATGAGCAAGCTCGGAGGGCCTTTTGGCATAATACGCCAGTCCGAATTCTTCGTTTACAGCGAAAAGGACAGACAGGCTATCGCAGAGTGCATGGACCTGGGACTCAAATTCCCGGAGATAACCACCTGGATCAGAGCGACGAAGGAAGATTTCAAACTTGTAAAGGATCTGAATATAGCCGAGACCGGCATACTTGTATCATGCAGCGACTACCACATCTTCAACAAGCTTGGCCTTACGAGAAAACAGGCTATGGATCAGTATCTAGGTACCGTGAAGATGGCCTTCGATGCGGGCGTCGTTCCGAGATGCCATCTCGAAGATATAACGAGAGTGGACTTTTACGGTTTCGTAGTGCCCTTCGTCAACGAGCTCATGGACCTTTCAAAGGAGGCAGGTATACCGGTAAAGATCAGAGCCTGCGACACCATGGGCCTCGGGGTCCCCTACACAGAGGTCGCTTTGCCAAGGAGCGTGCCGGGCATCATATACGGCCTTCAGCACTACTCTGACGTACCAAGCGAATGGCTCGAATGGCACGGACACAACGATTTCTACAAAGCCGTATCCAACGCAAGTACTGCATGGCTCTACGGAGCAAGCGCTGTCAACTGCTCTCTCCTTGGTATAGGAGAAAGGACCGGAAATATACCCCTTGAAGCATGGTCATCGAGTATGCATCCTTAAGAGGTTCCATGGACGGAATGGATCCGACGGTCATAACTGAGATAGCCGAGTACTTCGAAAAGGAGATAGGATACAAAATACCGCCCATGACGCCCTTCGTGGGGAAGAACTTCAACATGACAAGAGCCGGCATACACGCAGACGGCATGATGAAGGACGAGAGGATATACATGAGTTCTTCAAGGGAATTGAAGGACCAAAATCCCCGGATCTTTTTGGATGGTGCATTCTCGAATAAACATGTCATTTCACAGAAGGAGTTGCAAAAATGAAAAGAAAAGCGTTCACTCTGATTGAGCTGTTAGTCGTCATCGCCATCATCGCCATATTGGCGTCGATGCTTTTGCCGGCGTTGTCGAAGGCACGGGAGCAGACACGCACCATCTCCTGCGTCAACAACCTGAAGACCATTGGCCTGGGCGTGCAGTTCTACATAGACTCCTACGAGGATTTCCTGCCCTGGACAGAGTGCGCCCCCTTGGCTAGCCCAAAATACCGCTGCTGGTATCAGCAGCTCTATGCCATTCTGGGGGGCGACCATAAGACCTTCCTGTGCCCTGGCGACGCCATAAAAAAGGGTGTCTATTTCAACAACAGCAACGAAGCAATGCGCAAGGCGCACCTATTGCTCAATGGAACCAAGGAGATCGATCCGACCATCATCAGTTACGCGGCCAACGCAAGCGTCAATGGGATTCAGCTCAATGCAGGTTGGAGCAACTGGACTGTCAAGGCATGCAAAGTATTGGATGTCACGAAACCGTCGCAGACCGTCGAGGTGACGGATATGCAGGGAACCTGCTTCCAATTCCTCGACGGGGAGTTTAAATACGCTTCATATCCTGGCCGCTGCACCAACTGCTTCCATCACGGTGGAAATGGCAACCTGCTTCTCCTGGACGGTCATGTTGCAACTCAGAAATTCAACTTCAACGACAGTTGGATTGCCAATTACAAGTGGACAAAGAAGTAGGGGAGCCGAAGGCAATGCACTGGCTTGACTGTCTCATTGCGCTTGTCCCCTTCTCGCTCATTCTGTTTGCGGCGATGCGGTCGGGACGCTATGTCCGGGGCGTGGCGGACTTTCTGGCGGCGGGACGCTGCGCGGGGCGCTATGTCATCAGCGTGGGCGATGTGGCCTCCAGTCTCTCCATCATCACTCTGGTCGCCTCCTGCGAGCAGAACTACCAGGTCGGCTATGCGCTCAATTTCTGGGGCGTCATCAGCGCACCCATCGGCCTGTTCCTCTCGCTGACGGGGTTCTGCATCTACCGGTTCCGCGCCACGCGCGCTCTCTCCTTCGGGCAGTTCCTGGAGATGCGATACAACCGCAAGGTGCGAATCGTTGCGGCTACCATCCGCAACCTTTCCGAGATGGTCACCAACGCCATCGGCCCGGCCATCGCCGCCTCGTTCTTCGTGCATATTCTGGGGTTGCCGTTCCATTTTGTCATCTTCGGACACGCCATTCCCACCGCGACCGTGCTGATTGCGGTCAGCCTTGTTCTGGCTCTGCTCTGCATCTGGCCTGGCGGACGTGTCTCCCTGCTGGTCACCGACTGTGCGCAGGGCATTTTGATGTACCCCATTTTTGTCGTGTTCACGGTGTTCGTGCTCGTGAAATTCTCCTGGTTTCGGGAGATCGCCCCGACGTTGGCGGACCGCGTACCAGGCGAGAGTTTCCTCAATCCCTTTGACATCGGGCAACTGCGCAAGTTCAACGCCTTTTCCGTGGCCGTGACGATTTTCGCCAGCATTCTCAACCGCGCGTCCTGGTACGGCAACGACGCGACCAACTGCGGGCGCACGCCCCATGAGAACAAGATGGCGGGCATCCTCGGCTCCTGGCGAAACGGCTTTGCCTATACCATGATTCTGCTGTTCGCCATCATGATGATCACCTTCATGAACCACCGCCGCTTTGCCGGCGAGGCCCACGCCGTCCGCCAGACGCTTTCGCGCCGCATCACCGAGGAACTGGTGCAGGACAGGGCACTGCGAAGGCGGGCTGACGCCGCCATCGCCGAGATTCCGATCGTCGAACATGTCATTGGCCAGAGTCCGCCACTCTCCCAAAAGAGCAACCTGGACACCCCGTACCCCGAGACGTTTCGGAAGGCCTTGGGGGACACGCCAGGCGCCGAGGCTCTTGTACAGCGTTATTCCAATGCCTATCGCCAGATGATGCTGCCGACCATGCTCCGCAGGTTGTTCCCCATTGGGCTGAATGGGCTGTTTTGCCTGCTCATGCTCATGCTTCTGGTCTCCACCGACGACTCCCGCATCTTCAACGCCACCGGAACCATTGTCCAGGACTGCATC
>CAZTHD010000013.1:0-13409 GCA_964613315.1 uncultured Oscillospiraceae bacterium
TGACGAACAGCATCTCAGGTGTAACGGTATACTTTTCCATAAATAAATTTCCTTTTTATAATAGGATAATTATACAGATTTCCGAAAAAGAAGTCAATACCGTTCCGAAAACGGAAATATTATATGTTAAAACATATGAAAAAAGAAATTTTACGCGATGCCGTAAAAGTGCCGCCAGGACCGCGGCAGAAAAAAACGGCGGGGCCGATGCCCCGCCGTCCTCAGGTCAGATCCGTCTCACTGTGCGGAACGCTTTCCGCCGAAAGACTTTACGTTTCCTTCCCTGTCCTCCACCTCGAAGGTGCAGTCGTATCCCACCGCCGCAGCGGCAGCCAGGATCGTGAACCAGGGGAAAGCCATAAGTCCAAGGGCAGCCCCGGCGACTCCCGCGGTCATGCTGACATTGAGCAGTACCCTGTCATCCTTTTTGACGCGCACACGGCGGGCGTTGCCCTCATCCAGCAGCTCTCTGAGCTTGCTTACGATCTCATCAGTCCTCTGTGACATAATTATAATACCATCCGTTTGAGATTATTCCGGCGCTTTCCCGCCCCGGTACTCCGATTATAACCCATCAACAGCCGCAGTGGCAATACGATGCGGCCATTCTAACGTGACGTTAATGCTGGTTTAATGTAGTAAAAAAGAAGGATACGCACAGCGTACCCTTCGCTTCCACTCAGTTATCCATTATATCAAGGACCACATGAACGTTGTTTTTGATGGCATAAGCCTTGAGGACGTTTCTGATGGCCTTGGCGATGCGTCCCTGACGGCCGATCACCTTGCCCATGTCTCCCGGAGCCACATGCAGCTCCAGCACCGTGAGCCTGTCTTTCTTTCTCTCGGTGACTCTCACCTCATCGGGCTTATCCACCAGTGCTTTCGCAATGGTAAGAATAAGTTCCTTCATAGCACTCTCTCCAAAAAACGATTACATGATACCGTTCTTCTTGAAAAGTGCCTTGACTGTCTCTGTGGGCTGAGCTCCGTTGGAAAGCCACTTCTTCGCAGCTTCCGCGTCGATATGGACTTCCTTCTCTCCCAGGGGATTGTAGGAACCGAGCTCCTCGATGGCGATACCGTCACGCTTGGTGTTGTCATCCGCCACAACGATCCTGTAATAGGGCTTCTTCTTTGCTCCCATTCTCTTGAGTCTGATCTTAACTGCCATTTTTCTCTCTACCTTTCTGTTTATTGAATGATTGTTGTTTGTGCCTTCAGCATCTTATTACATAAAAGGGAATCCCGATCCGAAACGTTTTTTCCCTTTAGCACCGCTCAGACGCTTCATCATCTTTTTGGCCTGCTCGAAGCCGTTGAGGAGGCGGTTCACTTCTGTGACCGTGGTGCCGCTGCCCGCGGCGATGCGCCTTCTCCTGGAAGCGTTTATTATCGAAGGATTCTGTCTCTCCTTCGGCGTCATGGACAGGATGATCGCCTTCGTATGGGCCATCTGCCTCTCGTCCACGTTCAGATTTCCCAGCTTTGAAGCACCCGGAAGGGCCGAGAGCATCTCGCTTATGCCTCCCATCTGCTGCATCTGTTCCATCTGGTCCAGATAATCCTCCAGGGTTATCTGGTTGGAGGTCATCTTCTTCGCCAGGGCCTTCTGTTCCTCGGCGCTGGTGAGCCTCTCCGCCTTCTCGATGAGGGTGAGCACGTCTCCCATCCCCAGGATCCTGGATGCCATCCTGTCGGGATGGAACTGCTCGAAGGCAGTGACCTTCTCTCCGGTACCCGCGAACTTTATCGGCTTTCCGGTAATGTAGCTCACGGAAAGCGCCGCTCCTCCCCTGGCGTCCGAATCCGCCTTGGAAAGGATGAATCCCGTAACGCTGAGCCGCTCGTCAAAGGCGCTGGCAGCGTCCACCGCGGCCTGGCCCATCATGCAGTCCACCACGAAGAGGACTTCAGAGGGCTCCACCGTTTCGCTCACGGCCACTATCTCGTCCATCAGCTCGTCGTTGACGTGCTGGCGTCCCGCCGTATCCACGATCAGGATCTCGTAGCCGTTCTTGCGGCTGTAGTCCAGGGCCTCCCTGGCCACGTCCACCGCCGTTCCCTCCGAGGTGTACACGAACACTCCGATCTCTTCTCCCAGTATCTTCAGCTGGGATACGGCCGCTGCCCTCTGCATGTCGCAGGCGGCCAGCATGACCTTCCTGCCCTTCTGCTTCAGGTAGGAGGCCAGCTTCGCAGCGCTGGTGGTCTTTCCGCTTCCCTGGACGCCCGCCAGCAGTATCACCGCGGGCATCTTCCCGTCCAGCTTAAGATCGCTGGAGCGCTTGCCCAAAAGCTTCACCAGGTTGGAATTGACTATCTTGATGACCTGCTGTGAAGGGGTGAGGCTCCTTAGGACTTCCTCGGTCATGGCCTCTTCCTTGATGTCGGCCAGGAAGCCCTTCACCACCTTGTAGTTGACGTCGGCCTCCAGAAGGGCCATCCTTATGTCCCTTAAGGCCTCGTCGATATCCTTTTCACTGAGTTTGCCCTTGCCTCCGAGCTTTCTGAAAGCGCCCTGAAGCTTCTCGGACAGGGAATCAAACATCCGCTCACCTCTCAGATATTATTCAAAAGCTCTTCGAACAGCTCGTCCGCGGCTGGGCCGCAGACCTCCCTTATCCTTTCGATAAGTTCCCTGTTTCTTAAGTATCTCTCGAAAAGCCCCAGCTTTTCGTCGTAATCCTCCAGCAGCTTCTCGCTCCTCCTGAGAAGATCGAAGGCTGCCTGCCGGGAGATGTTCTCATCCCGGGCTATCTCGGAGATGGACATGTCCTCGTTGAGATAGCTGTTGAGGATATTGAGCTGTTTTTCGGTCAGGAGACCTCCGTATATATCGGCAAGATATATCATGCGGCTTCTTTCGTCCATGGCGATGCCTCCGTTTTTTCCGGCAGGAGTGATTTTAGCATAAGGAAAGATATGTGTCAAGTATTTTTACTTAACAAACAATAACAAAAGGTGATATTTTTTTACGCGGCGCGGTAAAAAAATTTATTCAACCTATTTCAATTGCGCATCACTCATAGTATAATACTACTGTTGCGGATATGGCGGAATAGGCAGACGCGCACGGTTCAGGTCCGTGTGGGGGCGACTCCATGCAGGTTCAACTCCTGTTATCCGCACCATCTTTTTTTTGAGAAACTTAAAAAGGCAGCTCCATGACGGAGCTGCCTTTTTCATTGACCTGACTTTACTTTACGAACTTGTCTACCAGGAAGATCACCAGGCAGGCGCCCGCGACGGCGAATACGATGCCCATGAGAGCGCTTCTGGCAGTAAGTCCCAGAAGGCCTCCCACAAGGCCGCCCACGATGGATCCGGCGATGCCCAGGATGATGTTCTTGCCCAGTCTGGAAGTATCCTTCTTCATGATGGTGTTGGCTATCCATCCGGCTACGGCGCCGAGGATAAGTGTGTAGATGATGGTAACGATCATTTATAAGACCCCTTTCGATCAATTATTTCTGCTTTATCTTACCACAGAATCTTCGGGGTTGCACAGACTTAACCTCTTTTTAATAGTAAGCTACTCTAAGATGTTTCATTATTTGGCTTATCTATTGCACTTTTGTCGATTTCGTATTCTATTTCGCCATCAATAACTGGCATATCTTGGCATAACTTGGCATATCTTGGTGTAAATTGGTGTAAGTTTTGGTGTAAGTTTTGCATTTCCGAGATAGCATTTTCCTTATCTACATGAGCATATATGTTCATTGTCACATCAGCATTTGCGTGTCCCATAATATACTGTGCGGTTTTAATATTAACTCCTCTTTGTATCAGTCTTGTGCAAAACGTATGCCTTAATACATGAGGTGTGATATACATTCTGATTCCGCTCTTTTCCTCAATTAGGTCACACATACCATTGAAGAATTCATAAAAGCACTTAGCATGTTTTAGTTCACCATTTTGCTTTGAGAACAAGAACCCACTATAGCCATCATGTTCCAACCCCATATGTTTGGAATTGCGTATGATCGCCGCCAATACATTGTCGGTATCTTCTACCATAGGTATGACCCGATAACCAGCATTGGATTTGGGCGGGGTTATTATCGGTACTTTAGCATCAAATGGCAATACAGCCTGCTTATTTATATCGATAAGCCTATTCTCAAAATCGAGATCCGACAGCGTTAATCCGCACATTTCACCGATTCTCATTCCCGTGTGCAGTAAGAGGTACGCTATTTCGTAGTACCTAGTGCCACTTATGCACTCTATCATGGTCTTTTCTTCGCTCTCAGTCAGTGCCTGCCTTGTGTTGGCAGTTTCTGATATCGGTATACTGATTGTAAATGGGTTACGCAGTATGATATCGTCTTGCAACGCCATTTCAAATGCGGGATTCAATACTGCACGAATTACTCTCAATGATGGGTATCCCTGACCATTCTCGTACATTCTTAAATAGAATTCCTTTGCGGTCGATGGCTTGATATCCTTAATCTTCATACTACCCAAATAGGATTTCTTTACGATATCTCCCCAATGTTTATACAATGCTTGTGTAGATTCCTTGACATCCTTTTTCTTATCTAGGTAACTATCAATTAGTTCAGCAACCGTAGTATTATTGCTTTGTAGTGATACGCCCCTGGCGATATTGGATTCTATTTCGGCCTCCTTTTGACGCAGATCGTTAAGCGTTTTGGCATATACTGTTTGACGTTTTCCAAATAGATCGGTGTACCGATACATATATGTTCCGTTGCTTCTCTGACTCTCTCCTTGTTTTAAAACCCTTCCTTTACTATCTTTTCTACTCATTAATACCTCTCTAAATCAATATTAACGAGCCTTTGTGATACGTATATTGTATCTTACAGGCTCGAAACCGTCAAGGCTTTACAAGACACTTGACTGTTCTATGTATTGCTCGAAAGGGATTCGTTTGATAAGCGTTTTTGTTCCCAAGTATAATAGGAACGATGGATGAGACTGGCACAGTTCGCTAAGTCTTTTTTCTCCGATACCACTGTACGCAGCCGCTTCCCTAATTGTTAATGTAAGCTTGCGCCTTACAGGCACTTTAAGCTCCTGTACTTCCTGTTCCACCATTTCTTTTTTCCGTTGTATTGTCGTTCTCTGCTATGCCATAAGGAACGAATATTCCCTGCATTATTCTTTCACCGCTATTTACTATCATAGGCTTTTGAACACCGCAGATTTTCGCCTGTATGTCTCCTTCATTTAGTGCATTATTATAGAAATCACTATCAATAATGCCGACGGTATTCGCAAGCCTTGCTCCATACTTGAACCCTACGCTACTCCTAGGGAATAACATAAGCACCCAACCATCATCTATTCTGCATTTGATTCCTGTCGGGAATGTGATTGAGTTGTCCTCGACTGTTAACTGGAATGTGACGGGACTGTAGAAATCATATCCGGCACTTCCATCAGTAGCCCTTTTAGGCAACTCTATCTTTTCATACATATCATTGATTTCCTTAACGGTGAACACGTCGGGGAAACAATCATTGATCGCTCTCTCAAATTCGCTGTAAGAGACTTTTTCAAACTTAGCTATATTCTTATTCATATAAGTAATTTTCTCCTTTGATTCTGAAACCCACTCTGCGTAGGTAAGCCATTTTTTATCTGAATGTTTGGTAAAAATTGGCGGGGTATAGACTCCCCGCCGTTTTTGTTAATTACATTTTGTCCATCCACATTCTATGCACTCTACGCATCCGCCTGTGTGATTAAGTTGAGCACCGCATTCTGGACATACATCGCCTATACTGTTCGGGTCAGTGGTGTCATTATTCTGCAATTCCTTCATAATAACATCCTGTGTCTCGGTGACATTTTCCGATATAACCAAAACCGAGTTATACACATCCTCGAGACCGATTGTTCTGCTCGATGAGAAATAGGTGACGTTACCTTCCTCGAATATATACGAGTTAGGTTTATATATATCCTCGTCCATCGGTATTGCAGTAAATCTTCCGTTAACATCATAATATACATACGCACCTATATTTAGTGCAACATCTAGAATGATGTCCGCAATAGTGTTACCGCTGGTCTTTGTTATATCATACGTCACTTCCGCATTCTCCAACCTAGGATGAATGTTGGGTGGAATAGGGTCGGCGACTATATCCAGATTAAGAGTTCTGCGAATCATATCCCCGAATGTAGATCCGGCATACACAATATATGTCCCCTCGATTATTCCGCCATGAGCACCGTTTAAAAGTGACCACTTGTCTGAACCGCTGATAGATATCTGTCTATCTCCCTGATTGGATGAGCATGTAGGGTTGTTAAACAGGAAGGTTCCTTGATTAAACAAATTTCGCAAGGATTGGTTTTTATCAACAACATTGTTTTTGCTCATTTCCCGTTTATGTGCCTGAGAACGCTCCCAACGTTTTCTGGCAGCCTCGGATTTGAAGCATAACATCACACCCAATCCACCTGCCGCTTATACCCTCATCATAATGAATATACCCGGCACATGGTTTGTCTGAAATATCCCAGTGATGACACTGATCATCATCGTCATAATAGTGTGCTCCGTAAAAAATTGGGTGATACTGCCAAACACCATACTGGTGCGTATACGAAAAGTCCGCATCATCTTCCCAAGCCACCACACAATCCTTCAAGCTTTGCCCTGCTGATAATCCCCTGTAAAGCGCTATATCAATATTGCACAGTTTTACTTCGTTCCACGGGAATAAATCGTCGAACGGGTTATCATAATTGGGGTTGACACTGCCTCGATGACAGAAATTAATAGTACCTGTCGTTATATCAGCCGCATCACCAGTCCTTGTTAGGAAAGTCGATTCGCCGTCCCATTTAACACCATAGTGCTTAGGTTTTTCCGTGTCATGATAAACATTAATAACACTGTGACCATGAATTGTCCTAATGTTGTCTGTCGATGGAATTCCTTCACCATCTCTATAAGGTTCGATTTTTATCTTGCCGGTAAGAATACTGTAATTATCCTGACCATCCCTGAACGCAACCTCTTTATCGGTTTTTGATTCTATTGGTAGTTGCCATGTGTCATGAGGATGAATATGATCCTCTCTGGCATATTTATCTGACGCACCAACTTCACCAATCCCATCCATTAACGGAGTGTTGGTGGCAGGATCGCGTTGAGTAATATCTGTAGCTATAGTAACCTTATCGTTAGTAGCATCTGGAGTAATCGTAATATTATTACCTGCCACCAACTCCAATGTATCGGTCTTGCTATCCGCAGCAACCGTGGTACTGCCGACCTTAATATTACTAAAGGCATTCTGATTAACCTCAGCACCGCTAGCTATACCGGTGAGTTTGTTTTTCTCAGTAGTGGTGTAATTGTTATCAGTATGAACATAGTTAGCATCCTGCACGGCGGTATCAGCCAGTCCAAGGGATGTCTGAATGCCAGATGCTAAATCGGTCTTGGGAATGCCCGTGGAAGGTTTATCATACTTAGCATTCCACGCAGAAATATCGCTAGAGCTTATGCCATCCAGAACAGACTTGTTAGAGTGAGTATGCTTCTTGGAGATAGCATCGCTAATATCTGCATTCGTCTGATCGTAAGTATCAAGTAGTGCCTTGTTTGAATGAGTATCAACGAATTCCGCAAGGTTGAGACTACCGAGATTACAGCTTCCTCCCGGCGGCAACGGCTCTTCGGCACAATTGTGGACTACAATACCTTCAACGATTCCCCAATGAATTTCAGGTTCCGTAAAGTCGTATACCTTCTTAATTCCGTTGGATTCTATCGACACAACTGTTATTTCATCACCATCTGCAGGCGCTGCCTTAACAACTCTTCCTGCCAAATCTCGAGCTTCGCATTCATTACCATCAGCTAGCATAAAAACATGGTTTGGAGTACATTCCATTGTTTTTCCATTGGCTAATCCAATATTTCTGAAAGATAGTACAGTACTTCACTATCATTCATTTGAATAGATACTTCTACTGAATTCGATTGATTTATATATCCATCGCATGCGATGAACCCGACTAAATATGCCTTGCCTATTGAGTCTATGCGCTCAATCGTATAATTGGATTTTTTAGCATTTGGTTGATACTCAGTCAACCCATACTTTTGTATCAAATAACCAGCATATGATTTGCTTATGCCTTCTATGTTAGCTATTTCTTGATGAGTGTACCCCTCGAGAAGTAAAAACATTAATTCGTCTTTTGTAATATTATCCTTCTTCATTTTTACCCCTTTACTCTATATATTTTCAAGTGAGTGTATAACTTATTTACATCTTCCATTTTGCCCTATCTGTTCTGTAACCTGAGAAAATGTATCCATGAAGCTTACTGCACCGCTTGTTGAGTTGGCAGCATTGTTTACCTTAGCGCCCTTCGGTGCTAGCTTACTAATATCAACTCCACAGCCTCCGCCATAAGAGTATGTACGTGCCAATCTTGAAGCCGTGTCATAAATCGATTCAATATTATCTTCGGGAGGCACAACTAGATAGCAATTACTGTAGGTTATCTTTTTCCCTTCCTTCTCTAATCCCCTGTTAGCAAGTATCCTTCCGCCGAAACAGAACTTCTTTTCCTGTATCAGTTTCTTTATATCCTCATTACCACCCGAGATTCTATCAAAGAACTCATCCAGCGTTTCACCATTATGTTGGTACTTTTTCTGCCATATATCGTGGGCGAGTTGATTATCACCCAGCCACTCGTATAAGTCCAATGGCAATTCCTCCTACTCTAATAAGCTAATCTCGTAGATATTCCAGTAACCCTTATTGTCTCTTTTTATTTCAACTCTGATGATGTCTCCTTTCTTTACAGGCTCTCTCTCATATAAGTACTTCGGCAGACTTAACACGCACGATTTGCCAGACCCTATAGATCTACACTTCATGTTGTATTTCCATATACCGCCGTTGAATTTATCCGGTAAAGACCAGATATCCTCAACGAATAATTTCTTTCTATCTTCTTCCTTGTGAGTTGTTATGTCTACATATCCAAGATACTCATTCTGCCATTGCATCTTCTGCTTAAAACCGTAATCCGCAATGTGCATATTCTGTATGCGCTTTTCCATGTCAACAAGCAACCCACCCATATCAGTTATCGTATACGACTTAAGCTTGTTTCCCTTCACGCCGATATTGGACGCATGCTTTTCGATTACTTCTCGCAGTTCGTCTGTGATATTCTCGTCTTTAATGGACTTAGCCTGTCCTCGCTTAAGCCAATCGAACATCGAATTTATCGCTGACAATTCTGCGGAATGTCCAAACCTATCAAAGAAATCCACCTTGATGAGAATGTCGAGTTGCCTTGAATCCATCGAGGTTTCAGAATCGATAACACGCAGCAGATCCACAAAGGAATAGAATTCGTATCTGTGCGCGATATCATATAGCTCCTGAGAAACCGTTTTGTTTAGATACTTAATGGACGACATTCCCTTGACAACCAAATTCTTTTCGTGGTCAATTACGTAATCCTCTTTTGCTAACCCAAATCTCGGAGGACTAATAGTTACGTTGTATAACTGAGCTAGCTCGGTACCGCCCGCTATATCGTCATCGTTACTTGCGTTATTCAAGAACGAAACGATAAACTCACATGGGTAGTAATATCTCATGTATGCACAGAGATATGAGATAAGGCAGTACCCCACGGAATGGTTATAACCAAACATATACGAACTCGCGTCTTCGATTATATTAAGGAATTCCTTTGCATCCTCTTCGGCTTCGGTTCTGGGTTTACTTGTATTAGCGCAATACCCATCAAGTATCTTGGGTAGCCACTGCTCTAGGACTTCGGGCTTCTTTTTTGCAATTCCTCTTCGAACCGTATCAGCTTCACTTCCTGACAGTCCGCAGATGTTTTGCAGGAATTTAATGATGTCCTCCTGGTACACCAAATAGCCAAAATTTTTGGCTACAAGTACTCTCTGTCGTCTGCCGGAACATACTCATCAATCGCTTCTTTCATCGCTTCGGTAATGATGCATGAAGAATTGATTTTGCCTGTCTTTTGCTCCACCAGATACAACCTGTCTCGATACGAACCATCGTTTTCAAATATATCACGCCACTTAAGATTGAGTAGATCACTTGCTCGAACACCCATATTAATTCCTAGTGTAAACATCATGGCATTGCGAACGCCCTGCCCTCCGCCGTTTTTCAGTTCCTCTCTAACAGCAACATACTCATCATAACTACGGAGAGGCATTCCAGCATGAGCAATCGGTTTACCATCTTTCTTTTTTCCAGTTCTCATTCTTTCAGCGCGTTCTATATTTTCCTGCATCATTTCAGCTTTTGTTCTACGTTTACGCTTTTGATTTTGCTTTTGCATTTCGATTTCCATCTGGAGTTCTGCGACTTTGTTTTCTAACTCCTGCCTTAAAAGCCGCTCGTATTCTAGTGCTCCGCGTAAGCGTTCACATTCGTCATAATACTCATCGTCCTTAACTACGTTGGGGACTATTATATTAATCTGTCCCTGTCCGGGCATGTAATCATTCATATATGAATCTCCGTTCTATTGTTCGATTTTTATTCGAATTCATTTTCGACACTAGTTTACTACCATTAAGCGTCGTTGTCAAGTTGCTTAATGATTTTATGTGCAATAATTGGTTTCAGTTTTGCCGACGGAACTGATATAATGCATCCATCCTTTTCCCAAATAACGTGGCTACCTCTACTTCGTGCCCTTGCATATCCGTTCTGTCTTAATAGCGATTCAATCTCTTTCACGCTGTATTCCCTCATAAGCATCCTCAAAGCCTCCAAGCTGTTCAAATATTGCATTTAAGAAGTTGCAACCCTCACAATTATTATGTATCTGACACTTATCAGTGCCAGCTAATACACACGTGTAAGATCCATTCTCAAACTTAGTTAATCTTTTCAATTCCTGCATTTATTTCCTCCTCTTTATAGCCCAAAGCTAATAGCTATCTTATTATTAATATCATTAAGTAATTCTTGATTCTCAATTTTGCCTAGCTGGCGTTTTAATCTCGCCTTATCTATGACTCTTGTTTGTTCACACAAAACAATTGAATCTTCCTTTATGTCGCAATCTGCGGTGCTGATGCCCACATGAGTGGGCATCAGTTTCTTCGCTTTCGATGTTAGTGGACAGACTATCGTTGTTGGCGAGAATTGATTTCCCTTATCATTCTGCACAACTACCGCTGGACGAATTCCTCTTTGCTCTGATCCGACACCGTCACCGAAATCCACTAGACATATATCACCTCTTCTGACATCAATTTTTATAACAATCCCTCCAATCTGCCGACAACGTCTCCTATGTCATCCATTATTTCATTCATTTCATCACATTCTTCATCGAGTCTTTCGTAAAGAGAAGAGCCGTAGAGATTGTCTGGTAAGTTATCTCTCGACTCTTCATTTTCACTATACACATCCTCGATTATTTCATTAGCCTTTTCTACATGCACGATTGCATTTCTGATTTTTTCTCTGCGTTTATTATTCAATTGTTCCCACCTCCATTATATTTGTAGCGAATTATCGTTTCAATAGTGATTTTTAAGAGTGACGATTTCATTACTCTTAAATGGTTGTAAAAACGAGGGTGTTGAAACACCCTCTACTTTACCCCTATTCCATCCTTTATCCTTTTCATTCTGATTTCCTTTTCCATTCGCTTTACACGAACCGCACTTTCAGCTCTTTCTCTATCATCATCAGGTATATCTAATGCCAGAGTAAAGCGTCTATTTTCAAGTTTAAGGTCTCCATATATCTTGTTCAGTATTTCCTCTCTTCGCTGGAAGTATCTTTTGTTGAGTGGAGCTTGTTTTTCGCTATTGCTCGCATTAGTAAACCAGTTATCAATGCACTCCTCAACGGTAAGATTAGGGTCTAAGTCTTCTTTCAGGTTCTTATACCTAAGTTTGTAAGAGAAGAGCGAGTAGTAAGCCTGCTCATATACTTCATCTGTCAGAATCAAATCCTCGAAAGCCTCAATCCTCTGCTTGTCATTGGATACTCCTACACATGTCCAACCAATTAATCCAGCTACCACAAGGAACCACATTAACATTACACCGGCTGAACTCGTGATACCAAAGGATGCCGCAATGATTACAGCTATCACAGCTGTACCTATGAATATATACAGCAAAGCTCCACCAAGACTATCCATCGCATTACCACCATAATCAAACTTCATTTATATTATAATTCATCTCCTTTCATGTGTCAATCTCTTTCAAACACACGCACGACTACATCGTCTCTTTCACCGAACCATTTCAGTACCTCCTTAATGTTTTTCGATTCGAAACCCAATTCCTTAGCGATGTTGAGCAGACCATTATCTGTTGCGAGGTATTCGCAATCACCCTCGTCAATCCATTCAACCAAGTACTTATCCTCAAAGAATAGTCCCGACGTATCACTATTGATATAGATTGCGCATCCGGGTTCCTCTGCACAATACACATTCTATATAATCAACGTCGTCATCCTTGCCTACATTATCAAGGATAAACTGCGTTATAATCCTATCCGCATCTACCTCAGATTCCGCAGACAGGATTCTATTTTTGATTTCATCGGGCAATTCCAAACCGAAATCTGAAATTATCCCGATTCTTTTTTCTATGTAAGCGTTCGACTCACTACGTTCGTCTGAACGCTTGGAACTTCGTGCTAGCTTTTTCATCTCTAATACTCCTGTATATTATCATGACTGTTGCACTAATGTCAAAATAAATTTTTACCTCGACAACATTTCGTACACTTCGGGGGTTTCATAGCGAATTATACCAACTCGGTTACAATCCACCTTAAACTCCTCGGGCGTATCTCGTTCGGGAATCAAATTCCCTTCGACCCAGTAACGATATCCATCCCACATAGGCGAGAGATACCCGTCGAACAGCGGGCGATTGTCGAGTTCTTCTCTTCTGACGAATCCACCCTGTTTGCGAATCTCCGATAAATCCTCGGAGCGTCTCCCGTTGGAAAGCGTTTCTGCTTCTTCAATCGGGATCTGAATTCCATTCCGAATTCCCCCTACGAACTTTGCATAATATCTCATGCCGTCACTCTCCTAATCTTTTCTTCTATGCGCGACTTGCGGTAATCCCACAGGTCGGTATATAGAGCTCCGATTCGTTCCGTGAGGTCATCTACCAAATCGAAAAGCGGTTTGATTTCCTCATAGGTTCCGCTCTGCATGGTGTCGAGCTTCTCCCTTGTTTCGGCAATCCTCTGCTGGCAATTGTTTATAAGCTGCTCGCGGTACTTCATTTCCGCTTCTTCCTCGAAAGTGAATTCCAATATCATCTTTAAATCCCCCATTCTATTTACTCCGCTTATTCTGCACATATCAAGCGTGAAATCCACAAGTGCAGATACCAGATA
>CAZTHD010000014.1:0-10325 GCA_964613315.1 uncultured Oscillospiraceae bacterium
GTCTACCCCCTGTTCTTTCAGAGCATCGATAGCAGCGTCGCAGCTTTCTTCGGAAACCACTATGACCATGCCGACGCCCATATTGAAGGTGTTGTACATATCTCTTTCGGGGATCTCGCCTTTGGATGCTATGAGCCTGAATATATCGGGGGTCTTTATGAGGTCTTTTCTTATCCTTGCGCAAAGGCCGTCCAGTATGCACCTTGGAACGTTCTCGTAAAAGCCTCCGCCTGTTATGTGGCTCACGCCCTTTACGTCAGCCTTTTCCATGGCTGCAAGGACAGGTTTTACGTATATTCTGGTCGGAGTCAAAAGGACTTCACCCAAAGACTTTCCGCCAAGCTCAGGAACCGGACTTTCAAGATCTGCATTCTCTATGTCGAAGACCTTCCTTACGAGTGAATATCCGTTGGAGTGTATGCCGCTTGAAGGAAGAGCTATAACTACGTCTCCCTCTTCCATTCTGCCGTTGTCTAAGATCTTATCCTTATCGACTATGCCTACGGCAAAACCAGCCAGGTCGTAATCATCGGCCTTCATGACTCCCGGGTGCTCTGCGGTCTCCCCTCCAATGAGAGCGCAGCCCGCCTGGACGCAGCCTTCTGCAACGCCCGAAACAAGAGTTGCAACTTTTTCTGCATCGTTCTTTCCTATGGCTATGTAGTCGAGGAAGAAGATGGGCTTCGCTCCGCTGCAGACTATGTCGTTGACGCACATGGCAACGCAATCTATGCCGACCGTGTCGTGTTTCCCAAGAAGCTGGGCTATCCTTTGCTTGGTCCCTACGCCGTCGGTACCTGAAACAAGGACAGGCTCTTTCATGCCCGAAAGCTCCGGCTTGTATAGGCCGCCGAAGCCGCCAAGACCTGAGAGGACTTCCGGAGTGAAAGTCCTCTCCACGTATTTTTTCATCAGTTTTACGCCTTCGTAACCGGCCTGGATATCGACTCCTGCCTCAGCGTAGCTTTTTGAATATGATTTTTCCATTTACTATTCCTTTCCCGTCCAGCAATAGGTACAGACTTTATCCTTATCAAGACCTATGGCCTCAAGGAGACCGTCTATGGTCTGGTATCCAAGGGAGTCGAATCCAAGCTCCTTGCATATGGATTCAAGGAGGCATTTGCCTCTCTTGGTATTGGGATCCGAGTATTCGTCGAGATGCTTTTGTCCCTCGTCTCCCTCAAGAGCCTGCACCGTCCTTCTCGCGAGAAGATCCATGCTGGATTCGTTTCTCGAAAAGTTTAAGAACTTGCAGGAGTACATGATGGGAGGACAGGCAGATCTCATGTGGACTTCCTTTGCGCCTGAGCTGTAAAGGAACTCTACTGTTTCTCTGAGCTGGGTACCTCTCACTATGGAGTCGTCCACGAAGAGCAGCTTCTTGCCCTCGATGAGCTCCGGGATTGGTATCTGCTTCATCTTTGCTATCTGGTTCCTCATGCCCTGATTTGCAGGCATGAAGGATCTGTACCAGGTGGGGGTGTACTTTATGAATGGCCTTGCGAAGGGCTTCTTTGATTCGTTGGCATATCCTATGGCGTGGGGAATGCCTGAATCAGGGATGCCTGCAACGCAGTCCACGTCTGGAAGAGTCCCTCTTGCAGCCTCGTCTCTTGCCATGATCTCTCCGTTTTTGTATCTCATGACCTCGACGTTGACTCCTTCATAATTGGAGTTTGGATAGCCGTAATATGCCCAAAGGAAAGCGCAGATCTTCATCTCCTTGCCTGCCGGAGACAGAGTCTCGAATCCGTCTTTCGTGACTCTTACTATCTCTCCCGGGCCTAGCTCATAGCAGTCCTCATAGCTTAATTTGCTGTAAGCAAAAGACTCGAAGGAAACGCAGTATCCCTCGTGGTTCTTGCCTATGTGTATGGGAAGCCTTCCGAGTTTATCCCTGCAGGCTATCATCTCATGGGGGCTGGTCATGAAGAGCATGGACATGGAACCGTCTATCATATCGCAGGCGTACTTTATGCCTTCGACCATGTCTTCCTTTTCATTGACAAGGCCTGCCACGAGATCCGTGACGTTTATCTTGCCGTTGCTAAGAGTAGTGAAATATCTGCCGTGATCTAAAAAGTGCGTTTTTAAAAGCTCTTCCGCATTGTTCACTATACCGACCGTAGCAAGGGCGACCATGCCGTTTCTCAGCTGAAATACGAGGGGCTGAGGATCTGAATCGCTGATGCAGCCTATGCCGCAGGTCCCGCTGAAACCGGGAAGGTCCCCTTCGAATTTCGTTCTGAAGGGGGTGTTGTCAATGTTATGTATCTGTCTTTCAATGCCTTTTTCAGCATCCCAAACGGCCATCCCGGCGCTGGCTGTGCCGAGGTGGCTGTGGTAATCTGTTCCGAAAAAGACGTCCAGTACTATATCGCGTCCGGATACCGCGCCGAAGAAGCCGCCCATTACGCGAAGAAGAGCTCGGAAAGCTTCAGGGGCTGGATGTATTCGCCGTCTTTATATACTCTCATGTTGCCGGATGCGATCTCGTCGATGAGCATGACTTCGCCGTCCTTGTCATAGCCGTATTCGAACTTGATATCGTAAAGTTCAAGTCCCTTTTCAGCCATGTCGTCTGCAACGATCTTTGTGATCTTCTGAGTCATATCCTTGATGTCGTCGTACTGCTTCTCGCTCATTATACCAAGGACTACAAGTCCGTCCTTTGTTACGAGAGGATCGCCGAGATCGTCGTTTTTGAAGGTCATCTCAACGTAGTAAGGAAGATCTGCTCCTTCTTCGATATATTCGCCGTAACGTCTTATGAAGCTTCCGACGGCTTTTCTTCTGCAGACTACTTCAAGGCCGTGTCCGAAGACCTTTGCGGGAAGTACTTCCATGGTGGTGTCTTCGAGGTTTGCCTTTACGAAGTGAGTGCGTATGCCTGCCGCGTTGATCTTGTTGAAATAGTACTCGGTCATGCGGAGGTTGACGTCGCCGACTCCCTCGATGGTGAGACCGACCTGGTTCATGCCCGGATCGAAGACTCCGTCTGCTCCTGTGCAGTCATCCTTGAACTTGAGAAGATAGTTTCCGTTTTCAAGCTCAAAAACGTTCTTTGTTTTTCCTGTGTAGACCAATTTGTTTTCCATTTTCTTTCCTCCTGAAAAATGAATATGTGAATTTTTTATAAACGGTAAAAAAGATATAACCTGCCGGGAAGGCAGGTATATACAGGTAAAGTTATAGCTTCGATAAAATATCCGCATCCTTTTTGAGGACTGCAGCGGCTTCGTCTTCTCTCATTTTGTCGAGGCGCTTTGCAAGCTCAATGTCCTCCACTGCGAGGATCTGGGCTGCAAGAAGAGCTGCGTTCTTGCCGCCGTCTATGGCAACGGTAGCTACTGGTATGCCGGAGGGCATCATGACCGTAGAAAGAAGAGCGTCCATACCGTCTAAAACCGATGACTTGCATGGTATACCTATGACGGGAAGAGTAGTCCTTGCTGCCAATGCACCTGCAAGATGCGCTGCCATGCCGGCTGCTGCTATGATGACGCCAAAGCCCTTTTCTCTTGCTTTGGATGCAAAATCAGCTGCAGGACCCGGGGTCCTGTGCGCTGAATATACGTGTACTTCAAAGGGGATATCAAGTCCTGAAAGGACGTCGGTTGCTTTCTTTATAACGGGGAGGTCGCTATCGCTTCCCATCACTATGCCTACTTTTTTCAAAATGCGTTTCTCCTTGTATATATGCTTAAGAAAAGACATGCACAGTTTACCATTACCAAGGCTTAATTACCTTAAAAAAGGCAAAAAATGCGGGAAATTGTGCAAATCAAAAAAATATCGTTCGCAATATAACGAACGATATGTATATATACTCTTAATATATTTCAATTTGCTTTTTTGAGCTTAAGGCTCTTTAAGTATTCCTTTTGCTCAGGGCTTATGCGGTAGCTTTCGACAGCTTTCTGAATAGCCTTATTGTGGGTCCATGGGTCAAGCTTCTTCCCTTCTATATACGGCAAAGCCTCATCCCAGCGCTTTGCAAGAGCCGTGGCGAAATACCAGGCTTTCATCATGTTGACGTAGTACTCCTCAGACCTTATGGCAGATACAGCATCGGGAAAGGCCGAATCGAAAGCATCGTCAAGGTAGTGCTGCATTAGCATCCCCACAGCAAACCTTATACTGTAGGTCTTGCCGGAAGAAAGCCAGTCCCATATGTGCCCGATGAGCTCTTCTTTGTGCTTTTTGAAAACTTTGGGAGACATCTGGTCGCAGGTCGCCCAGTTATCAACGAAAGGAAGGAATCTTTCAACTTCATCTATACAAAGCCCGTAGTCCTTTATATCCGAGATCACGAAAGCGTGGAGCTGGTTCTCGTCGAAATATTCATGAGGAAGATCAGAAAGGAACTCTTCCAGATCTTCTCTTTTGACCAGCTCTTTTGCATATTTCCTAAGCTCAAGAGTCCTTACGCCTATGACAAAGGACGGGTCTAGCGCAGGATTCAGCTTGCTGCTGAACGCCCCGTACTCCCTGTCCTGAAGGCTGAAAAGCTTTTCTCTTATCTCATCCCTTATCATGGCATCAAACGTTGAAGAGGAAGTTGACTATGTCGCCGTCCTGCATCACATAGTCTTTTCCTTCGCTTCGGAGAAAGCCCTTTTCTCTGGCTGCAGCCATGGAGCCGCCTACTTCTATGAATTTATCGTAGGCTATGGTCTCTGCCCTTATGAAGCCTCTTTCAAAATCTGTATGTATTTTTCCTGCAGCCTGGGGAGCCTTCGTTCCCCTTCTTATGGTCCAGGCTCTGCACTCGTCTTCTCCTGCCGTGAGGAAGGAAATGAGATCGAGAAGGCTGTAGCTTGCCTTTATGAGCTGGTCAAGTCCGCTTTCTTCTATACCGAGATCTACGAGGAACATTTCTCTTTCATCATCTTCCATCTCTGCCAGCTCAGCCTCGAGCCCCGCGCATATGGCTATGCATTTGGAACCTTCGGAATCGGCGATCTCCTTTACTGCTTTGACGTATTTGTTCTCGTAAGCATCCGATACGTCATCTTCGGCTACGTTGGCAACGTAGATGACAGGCTTGTATGAAAGAAGTCCAAGGCTCTTTACGAAATCCCTGTCTTCATCCTCTATCTCCATGCTCCTGGCGTTCTTGCCGCTGCCGAGGTAATCGTAAATCTGTTCCATGAGATTGCAGGCTGCAAGCTGGCTCTTATCTCCGCCCTTCATGGATGACTTTGCCTTTGCTATCCTTCTTTCCAGTATCTCCATGTCGGAAAGGATGAGCTCCGTATTTATGGTATCGATGTCTGCAGCCGGATCTATGCGTCCGTCTACATGGACTATGTTCTCGTTTTCAAAGCATCTTACCACGTGGACTATGGCCTCCACTTCCCTGATGTGCCCGAGGAACTGGTTGCCAAGGCCCTCTCCTTTGCTCGCTCCCTTTACAAGGCCTGCTATATCGCAGAACTCTATGGTCGCATAGATAGTCTTCTTAGAGTTATATATCTCATGGAGCCTCGTGATCCTTTCGTCGGGGACGGTGACCACGCCGATATTTGGCTCTATGGTGCAGAAGGGATAGTTTGCAGCTTCCGCTCCTGCTTTTGTTATTGCATTGAAAAGTGTCGATTTTCCCACGTTGGGAAGTCCTACTATACCTAGTTTCATTTCATTTTCTCCTTTAGGTCAAAATGCAGTATACCATGGAAAACACTTATTCTCAAGCATGGTCCTGCGTTGTTTAGAACTTGTAAGCTCACGATCATATCGAGCAGTCAAACAGTTCGGTTCCACTCCCGTATATATGGCATGATCTTTTCGAAAAGTTCATCCCTGTTTTCTTCGTCTATATAGAAAAGGTCTGCGTTTTTGCAGTTTCTCACTTCGTTCAGAAACTCAATGTCAGTCCTTGCTTTGACAGTAGCAAGCACAGGAGTATCGCCTTCAAGAAGCTCGAGTATCCTCCTGCAAAAAGTTTCAGAACAAGCTTCCATGAAGCCTATCTCGTCCATGACTGCGATGCTTCTCTCTTTAGATTCAAGAAGTTTCATTCCAAGGTTTTCGAATACTTCCGGATATACTTTTCGCACAAGGTCGCCTGACTCCCCTATCATATTATCCTTATCCCTGCGCTCGTAAGGTCCTGCAGCAGGATACATATATATGGGCTTTACTCCCTTTTCGTCAGCAGGTGCCGCTTTGGTCATGAAGCCAAAGACCGGCACTTTCATCTCATTCATCAATTTGTTCACAAGAGTGGTCTTTCCGACCCCTCTCTCGCCGCATATGAGCACGTGCTTCTTCATAAGTTCCACCTCTCCTGCCAATTATATATCCGTTTACGAAAAAAGAAAAATGTCATATAATCTAAGCGTCATTAGACTGACTGAATAACGATTGGAGAAAAGTATATATGAACAGGATATTTTCAAAGCTCCTTAAGGCACTGGAAGAAAATCAGGATACCGTGCTTTCGGTCATTACGGAAGAAGAAGGATCTACGCCAAGAGGTGCAGGCTCTGCCATGCTGGTCGGAAGAGAAGGCCATCTTGCAGGCACCATAGGCGGAGGTTCAGTGGAATATACCTCTGAACAACTTTCGGCAGAACTGATAGAAAAGAAAGAGTCTTACACAAAGCATTTCATCCTCGCTCCCAACGATAAGGAAGATATCGGCATGGTATGCGGAGGAAACGTGACCGTATATTTCCAATACATCGCAGGAAGCGACGAAGAATGGAAAGAGCTTGCAGAAAAAGCTCTGAAGCGCTACGAAGAGCGCAGGGCATGCTGGTTCATAATGAATTTTGACGGAAGCATAGGAAGCCTCGTAGATGAGAACGGATCAGTCATCGCCGGGGCAGATCTGGAAATAGGAAAAGATGCGCTTGCAAAAGGCTGTGTTACAGGGGACGGATATTTCTCCATGTATCTTCCTATGGGCGAAAGAGCCGTCATATTCGGGGGCGGCCACTGCGCTCAGGCCCTTGCAGCCCTGCTTCACACAGTGGGATTCAGGATCGCCGTAATGGATAACGTCGGAGAATTTGCATCAAGGGAGCTATACCCCTTTGCAGAAGAACTGATAACCGGAGACTTCACAAAGCTCACTGACTATCTGGAGCTCAAAGATGACGATTACTACGTCATCATGACCAACGGCCATGAGTTCGACCTTCAAGTAGAAGAACAGCTCCTCGGAAGAAAGTTCTCATATATAGGGTGCATAGGTTCAAAGAGAAAAACTGCTACTCTTAACAATAAGCTTAAAGAAGAGGGATTCACCGATGAGCAGATCGCAAGACTTCACGCACCCATAGGACTTAAGATCAAGGCCGTCACACCTGAAGAAATAGCAGTGAGCATAGCCGCTGAGATCATCTGCGAAAGGGCTCTTTTAAGGGAAAAGGAAAGCGAGGAAACTCACGGTTGCCCCATGCATTAAAAAAAAGATTTCTTAAAGAGAAGCCTTTCACGGGCTTCTTTTTTTGCTTGCTAAAGCTCCTGCTTTGTGTTATCATCGCCGAGTATATTCATGGATGTCTCTTGAAAACCATCCTAAAAAAACAAGGAGAAATTTAAATGAATGAAAAAAAGTTTTCCGCTCTCAAGCTCGCTCAGGGCGGACTCATCGCGGCGCTCTACGTAGTCCTTACTATCATCTTTGCACCCATCTCTTTCGGAGAAGTACAATTAAGAGTCGCCGAAGCTCTCACCATCCTTCCCCTCTTTACCTCAGCTGCAGTACCCGGCCTTTTCGTGGGCTGCATCATTGCAAACATGCTTGGAGGCGCAGTGATCTGGGACATAATCTTCGGGAGCATAGCAACTCTTTTGGGAGCCATAGGATCTTACCTTTTGAAAAACAATCGCTGGCTGGTACCTCTGCCTCCCATCCTTGCAAATTCGGCCATAGTGCCCTTCGTGCTGAGATATGCATACGGCGTAGACCTGCCGATCCCCCTTCTCATCCTCTATATTTTCATAGGTGAGATAGGCGGATGCTATATCTTAGGGGAACTTCTTGCGACGGTGCTGATGCCTTACAGAAGCACCCTCTTCAAGGAAAAGTGATCGAAAATGCAAAAATGGACCTGCCGACATGCAGGTCCATTTTTTTAATGCTGTTTTATACCGTTTAATCGCTGCTGCTGGACTGGGAAGGAAGATAAGGGATTATAGCCTCTGCAACGTTCCTTACGGACATGGTCTGAAGGGTCACCTTTCCGGGGCCTGTGATGACCGTATTGAATAGTCCCTCTCCTCCGAAGAGAACGTTCTTTACGCCCTTTACGGACTGGATGTCCATGGTGCAGGTAATGTCCATCATAGCGAGGTTTCCTGTATCTACGATTATGGACTGTCCGCTTTCAAGTTCATACTCCATGGTGGAACCGTCTACTTCAAGGAATACTGTGCCGCTTCCGAAGACCTTCTGCATGATGAATCCTTCTCCTGCAAAGAGGCCCGTAGACGCCTTCTTGTTAAAGAAGACCTCTGTGGATACGCCTTCGGTGCAGGCGAGGAATGAAGATTTCTGAACGATGAGCGGTGTGCTCGGGGTGATGTCTATGGCGAGTATGGACCCCGGGAGCTGTGCGGTGATCGCGAGAAGTCCGCGACCGCCTGTTGCTGTATATTGATTTCTGAAGATCTTTTCGCCTGAAAAGAGCCTTCCGAGGGCTTTACCGAAGCTTCCGCCGCCCTCTGTTGCCATTTCCATATTAGGGCTCATCCATGCCATGGCTCCACCTTCAGTGGTGATGGTCTCGCCTGATTCTAAGTTGATCAGAAGTACCGGAAAATCTCCGCCTTTGATTTCGTAATTCATTCTTGCTCTCCTTTGCTTTCTACGGCTGATTCATTGGCCGTCACTTCGGCAGGCGCTTTCGAAGGCCTGTCGATAACTAGTTTATCCTTATATTTATTTATCAGCACGAGGCCTATGATACCGCAGATTATGAGGACTACGGATATCACCTGAGCCTGTCTGAACTTTCCTATCCAGAGGCTGTCTGTCCTTAAGCCTTCAACGAAGAAGCGCTCTACGGAATAGAGTATGGCATAAAGGCAGGTTATCTGTCCTCTGTACTTTGCCTTCTTTTTGTCGAACCAAAGAAGGAAAATGAACAGAAGGAAGCACCATATGGACTCGTAGAGGAAGGTCGGATGTACGAATTCCCCGTCGCAGTATATGGCCCATGGAAGATCGGTAGCCGTTCCATGTGCTTCCGAATTGAAATAGTTGCCCCAGCGTCCTATGGACTGGGCTATGACTATGCCCATGATGGTAAGATCGACCCAGTCGAGTATCTTCTGTTTCCACTTGATGAGGCAAAGTATACCGACTGTGAATCCTCCTATCAAAGCTCCGTGGATGGCAAGTCCGCCTTCCCTGAAGTTGAAGATGGACAGAAGATCGTCTTTGTAATTTTCCCATTCGAAAATGACGTAGTAAAGCCTTGCGCCTATGGCTCCGAAGGGCACTATCCAAAGAGCGTAATCAAGGACCTTTTCAGGGTCTATCTTTCTTGAAGGCGCCTTTTTATATACCACGAAGAAGGCTACAACGATACCAAGGGTAAGGAGCACTCCGTACCACATGATCTGAAGCCCTCCGATGAGAGGTATGCTCTCCGGGATAGTGAATGCAACTCTGTCAGGCACCGGAAGGAAAGGAGTCCTTTCCGCTGCTTTTGTAAGGGTGACTGTCGTCATAATTCCCTCCTTCCTTCCATGGCTCTGTAAAGGGTCTCCTCGTCGGCATATTCAAGGTCTCCTCCCACGGGAAGTCCGTGAGCTATGCGGCTGACCTTTATGCCTGCAGGCTTTACGAGCCTTGCTATATACATTGCCGTAGCCTCACCTTCTATATTGGGGTTTGTGGCAAGTATTATCTCTTTTATATCGTCGTTTTCCTGAAGACGAACTATCAAAGAGCGAAGGTTGATATCGTCGGGACCTATACCGTCCATGGGGGAGATGGCTCCGTTCAGGACGTGATAAAGTCCGTGATATTCCTTGACCCTTTCCATGGCAGAAACATCTCTTGGATTCTCCACAACGCAGATAGTAGTCTTATCTCTGCTTGCATCTGAACATATATCGCAAGGATCCTGATCCGTGAGATTGCCGCAGACGCTGCAGTAGTGCATGTTCTCCTTTGCATCGACTATGGCATCCGCTATACCCTTCGCCTCTTCATCGGACATGGAAAGTATGTGGAATGCAAGTCTTTGCGCAGTTTTTCCGCCTATGCCGGGAAGCTTTGAAAGCTCCGCTATGAGGCGGTTAAGAGGTTTTGCGTATCCCTTCATTTTTTAAAAACCAAGTCCCATTCCGCCTGTGAC
>CAZTHD010000014.1:10335-12215 GCA_964613315.1 uncultured Oscillospiraceae bacterium
TTGCTCTCGGTGAGCTCGTCTATCTTGCGCATAGCCTCGTTGCATGCTGCCACGATGAGATCCTGGAGCATTTCAACGTCGTCCTGAGCCACTTCCGGATCTATGGTGACGCTGATGAATTCATGTTTTCCGTTAGCCACGACTTTGACAGCACCGCCGCCTGCGGTAGCTTCCACTTCGCTGGCTTCCACCTCGGCCTGAGCCGCCTGCATCCTCGCCTGCATAGCCTGGAGCTGAGCGATCTGTGCCTGCTGATTTACCTTGGGCTTCTTGCCCGCTTTCATACCTTTACCCACTTTAGTTCTCCTTTTACTAAATGAAATGGTTTAGGTGGTTGCCGCGCCGCATTTCTGAGAATCGTTTCGAAGTGACAAGCAAAGACTTTTGCTTGAATTTGCCCGCAAAACGGGCGATAGCCCAGGTTGATCGGATGCAAATTCAGTAAAAAGGCTTTGCGTAAAGTCACTGAGAGGATTCGAAGAGAATACGGTCGGCAGCCGCCTCTGCATTATTTTTTCAAACAATCTCTCCGTAAAGGCTGAAAGTCTGAGCCTTCACGATCTTCACGTCGACTATTTTACCTATCAATTCTGCATTTCCTGTGAAGTCCACGGTCATATTGCTTTCGGTCCTGCCGGTGAGCACCTTATCATTGGTCTTTGAAGGTCCTTCCACAAGAACTTTGAGCACCTTGTCCTGATACTGCTTCGATTTTTCCTCCTGTATCTCGTGTATGAGCTTAAGGAGCCTGTTGAAGCGCTCGTGCTTTATATCCTCCGGTATCTGGTCCTCATACTTTTCCGCAGGAGTATCCTTTCTCACGGAATAGATGAAGGTGAAGGCGCTGTCGTAGCGAACCTTTTCAACAAGGTCCAAAGTCCACTCGAAGTCTTCTTCAGTCTCTCCGGGGAAGCCCACGATTATGTCCGTAGAAATGGCTATATCGGGGCACGCAGCCCTGAGCTTTGCTATCTTGTCGAAGTACCATGCCCTGTCGTAGTGTCTGTTCATTTTCTTTAGGACCACGTCGGATCCACTCTGAACAGGAAGATGTATCATGTGGCAAAGATGCTTGCAGTCCTTAAAACAGGCTATGAGCTCGTCGGAAATATCCCTTGGGTGAGAGGTCATGAATCTTATCCTCTCTATCCCTTCGATCTTGTCTATCTCCCTGATGAGTCCTGCGAAATCGAGATTCAGGGATCCGTCCTTAAGAACTTTGGGCTCATCTTCTTCATAGTGATAGGTCCCGGGTACGCTCTTTGCCTTTCCGTAGGAGTTCACGTTCTGCCCCAGAAGACATATCTCTTTACATCCGCTCTGTGCAAGGCAGCGAATCTCTTCAAGGATCTCTTCGGGCCTTCTGCTCCTTTCCCTTCCTCTTGTATACGGGACTATGCAGTAAGTGCAGAAGTTGTTGCAGCCCTGCATTATGCTGACGTAGGCTTTGAAATCGTAATTTCTCTTCGCAGGAAGACCCTCAGCTATAGCCTCGGCATCTGACCACACTTCGACCAGTTTCCTCTTTTCATCCCTTACGTTTCTGAAAAGCTCCGGGAAGTTCTGTATGTTGTGGGTACCGAACACCAGGTCCACCCATGAATACTTTGCTTTGAGCGTGTCTATTATATGTTGCTGCTGCATCATGCATCCGCACACGCAGGTGATGCGGCCGGGATCATGCTCAGTGGGATTCTTAAGCTGCCCCAGGACTCCGAAGAAGTGCTTGTCGGCGTTTTCTCTCACGCTGCAGGTATTCAGTATGCAGACGTCAGCCTCTTTGAAATTTTCTTCGTATACGTAACCCATCTCTTCCAGCATGCCCGCCAGGGTCTCTGAATCCCTTTCGTTCATCTGACAGCCGAAGGTCACGACGTTAT
>CAZTHD010000014.1:12225-13210 GCA_964613315.1 uncultured Oscillospiraceae bacterium
GGTCTTTGCCATGCTACTGATCCTTTTCGCTTCTTTCCCTGAATACGAACTTGATGGAAGTTCCCTCAAATCCGTAACCCTCTCTTATCTTGTTCTCCAGATATCTGGCATAGGAGAAGTGCATTATATCCCTGTCGTTGACGACGAAACTGATGAGAGGAGGCTTTACTCCTATCTGGGATACGTAATATATCTTGAGCCTCTTGCCCTTGTCAGAGGGCGTATTGTTCATGAGGACAGCATCCGCTATAAGGCTGTTGAGCTGGCCTGTTGATATCCTCATGGCTCTGTTCTCTGCTACTGCCTTAGCCTTGTCGATGACCGGTCCGAGGCGCTGGCCCTTAAGAGCCGAAGTGAACATAACGGGAGCGTAGGACATGAATGCAAGCTCTCCCTTGATCTTCTTTTCCATGTCCCTCATGGTGTTTGTCTCTTTTTCGACTATGTCCCACTTATTGACTACGACTATGATCCCTTTGCCTGCTTCATGGGCAAGGCCTACGATTTTCTTGTCCTGCTCTGTCAGGCCTTCAGTGCCGTCTATGACCATGAGAGCCACATCGCAGCGCTCTATTGCAGCCATGGCCCTGATGACGGAGAACTTCTCTATGTCGTCGTTTACTCTGCTGCGCCTTCTGATGCCGGCTGTGTCTATGAGGGTATATTTCTGTCCGTCCTTTTCGAAGGGCGTATCTATAGAATCCCTCGTGGTACCTGCAATATCGCTTACTATTACCCTGTCTTCTCCAAGAAAGGCGTTGACTATGGAGCTCTTTCCAACGTTTGGCTTTCCTATGATGGCGATCTTGATATCGTCTTCTTCCTCTTCTTCAAAGGCGCCTTGGGGGATCTTGTCAAAGACCTCGTCAAGGACGTCGCCAAGGCCCAGCTTGTTTATGGAAGAGACCTGCATGGGCTCTCCAAGACCAAGCTCGTAAAAATCATATATCGTATCGGGGACCTTTCTGTTATCTATCTTGTTGGC
>CAZTHD010000015.1:0-12991 GCA_964613315.1 uncultured Oscillospiraceae bacterium
GTCGAGCACGTGGCTCTTTCAATATTTAATTTACACCATTATACGGACATTACTGTAAATGCTAAGTTTGAAAACGGTATTGTTGGTATACTCGGCCCTAACGGAGCAGGAAAATCTACACTCTTCAGTATGCTGACAACAAATATGGTGCCGGATTCCGGCACCATACTTTTAGATGGTAAAGATATATATGAGCTAAAAAGTGCATATAGGGCAAGAATTGGATATATGCCCCAGCAGCAGGCAATGTACCCGGACTTTACAGCAGGAGAGTTTCTTTCATACATGTCATCACTTAAAGGGATAGAAGAAATTGAGATAAAAGATGAAATAAATAAAGTCCTTGAATCTGTGGGACTACTTATGCGTAAAAACGATAAAATATCTCAGCTTTCAGGCGGGATGAAGCAGCGCGTCCTGTTTGCTCAGGCTCTGCTGGGGTCTCCAGATATACTGATACTCGACGAGCCTACAGCAGGTCTTGACCCAAAGCAGAGAATACTCATGAGAAATCTGCTTGAGAGCATGGCAAAAGATAAAATAATACTCGTAGCAACTCACATAGTTTCTGATGTGGAAAATATCGCGAATCAGGTGACTATCATAGGAGACGGACATATCCTTCTCAATGACTATACGGAAAACTGTATATGTGATAAAGCAGACAGCTCATCTATCTTTAAGGATCTCGAAGATCTGTACACCTACTATTTCGGAATGGAAGATATGTCTTGGGAATGATGCTTTGGCTTGAACTAAAAAAGTTAATAAAAAGCAGAAGAACCCTTTTTCTTTTTATATTTACACTGGCTCTTAATACTGCCGGAGGCCTTTACATGATTTATTCCGGATCTGAGGGTGAGCTTTCTTCAGTGAGGCTTTCCAGGGCTTTTGACATTTATGTAAAGGATAATACTGAAGAGACTATAGTTTTTCTTGATGAGAGGCAATATGCCCTTCAGAACCTCTGGTTTGATGAAGAAGGAAATTTCAGACATCCGTCAGATGAGGATATCAAGAATCTTACCCCTGCCTCAGGATCTATAGGGCTGGAGCTTAAGGTCATTTCTGATCTCAAAGAATATACACAGAGCATTGCTAATTATGATGAGTACCTGGCTGGGATACAGATAAGCGCGGACGAGATGAAGGAATCCGCCTTCGCAAGGGGGTCTGACTATACGCTTAAGAATATCGATGACGTGGCAGGCAAGTATGCGGGACTTGATGCTGAAGGTGTAAAGCTTCACGCTTCGGAAGGCCCTGCATTTGTACTTAAGAACTATCTGTCCTCTTTTCTTGAGACCGTCTGCATCATATACTTCGCTGCCGAGCTTTTTGTCCGGGACAAATATGAAGGAGTGCTTCCTCTTATCAGAGCAGCAAAAAACAGCCGGAGCAGGCTTTTCATGGCCAAAGCAGTTGCTTTGTGTTTTGCCTCTGTGATCATCCATTTAGCGTTATTCCTTGTCAATATTCTGATAGCAAGGTTGAGCCTGGGCCTTGATGGTCTCGATGCAAGGGTACAGAGCGTATCAGGATTTTATACGTCCCCATGGGATATCAGCATAAGGGAAGCAATAGGAATAAACTTCCTGGCCAGGGTTTTTGGGATGCTTTGCGTTTCACTCCTCATAGCCTTTATCTCATCAGCCGCAGGATCGATAGCAGGGACGGTTCTTGCGGTACTTGGGGTCTTTGGAATAGAGCTGCTTTTGTATGTATTTATCCCCTTTCACTCTCCCTACTCTCTTTTTGCTCGTGTCAATGTATTTACTATCATAGACAGCAGCGAGTTTCTTGCGAATTATTACAACATAAACATACTGAATCATCCTGTCAATGATGTGGTATGCGGGATACTGACAGCAACTGTCCTGATTGTTTCAAGTCTTATCTTCGGAGCAAATAGCTGGAATGCGCAAAGCGCCGCAGAAACGCGCAGGCCGAAGCTTCTTAAGCGTCATGCTCCGGTATTCATATCTGCAAGACATTATGAGTGGAAAAAGCTGAGAGCTGCAGGCAAAGGGGCTTTGTGTTTCATCGTGCTGATCGCTTTGGAGCTGGCTTTGAATTCATGGTTTGGGACTTTTAAGGGCGAAGAGGCCCGGTGGTATGAATTATATTCAGAGGGTCTCAAGGGTCCATACAGCGAGAAGACTCAAAGCGCAATGGATTCTTTGGATAAGGAATTTGAGGACATATATGTCAAAACGGCAGAGTATATGGAAATGGCTTCAAGAGGGGAAATATCCCCGGATTACGCAAGATACCTTATTGAATCCATCACCCCTACATCCGGTCAGTCAATGGGCTACAGTAAAGCTAAAAATCAGTTTGAATATGTAAAAAGTCAAATATCTAAGGAGCATGCTTCAGAATATGTCCCTGTCATCCCATATGAAGAGCTGTTTGACAGCAGCGAAGAGATATTATGCAGCATTCCCCTTTTTGTATCTTTATCGGTAACTGTCCCTTTGTACGCGTCTATTGAGGGCAGATACAGCATGTGGACTTTGCTGACGTCATTTAGGGTCGGGAAGAGGAGGATCATAAGGAGGAAGGGAGCTGTGCTTACAGCCTATACCACTGCATTGGTGCTTGCCGCCTATTTGCCGAGGATAATAATGAAGATATGCGCGTTTCAACCTGCAATGCTTTCATCTCCGGCAAACAGCCTGTATTTCTTTTCCGCATGGCCGGAGATTGTCAGCATTCTTGGTGCAATGGGCGCTGTAATGCTCATAAGGATACTTGGCATCCTGGTATACAGCTTTGGCGTATTTGCCATAGCTTTGAGATACCCAAATCCCGCGATGGTGATAACCTTAAGCATGATCATATCCATTATTCCATGTGTTCTCAATTTGCTTGGATATGAAAATGAACTGCTGCTTTTGTATTTTGTTACCGGATTTTATTGATTATGGTTGTTATTTGATTTTCTGCAGTATATCCCCGACGCCCTTTGCGGCGCCGGGTTTCCCTTCTCTTAAGAACTGATTGCTCCAGTCTGCAAGACACTTGATAATTATATGCAGTTCGGTATCGCTAAAGCGGACCCTGACCTTCCGCCGGTGTTCGGTATTGTTATAAATATCGATGAGACGGAGTATGAGGGTATCGATTAGGGATCTCGTGGTGATATCGTAGCAGTTTCTCATGGAATAGAGTCCGTTTACTATGGCTTTGAGATCATAATGATCCAGTTTTGTTTTCATGGGAAAGTGTCTCCTTGAGATAAATGGGGCGAGCTTTTTAGGGATCGCTTTAGTGGGTTCGTCCGCAGTATCTCTCATACGCTTCTTCGAGACTTTCCATAGAAACTACAAAACCGAACGTGGTATCGGTAAATACCAGGTTCGGTTCTTTTTGTAATGGCGGAGAGCATGGGACTCGAACCCACGGGGCCTTCTCAGCCTTACTCGCTTTCCAGGCGAGCTCCTTAGCCACTCGGTCAACTCTCCGTGTCCAATTCATAACGATGATATTTGATTGCGCTTGATTAGTTTACAATAAGAGCGCCGGAAATGCAAGCAACTTTTTTGAAGAAACAAAAGTTAATGCATTCCGGCGCAGTCTTTTTTAAGTAACCTGATCGCAGGCCTTTAGAAACTCAGATATGCAAGGCGGGACTGCTTGTACAATTCCTTTTCAAAGGCTTCAAGGTGAGTGTCATAGTTCACTCTGAGCTTCTTTCCCGGGACGCAGTGAATCTCTACGAATCTCTTTGCTGCATCGCGTTGCTCTTCCTCTGTAAGGTCGGGAGGCAGGACCAGATTTACTGTAATGATGATCTGATCTCCATATTCCTGGAACAGTTTTTCCGTGTCATTCATCGGCTGGGGAGTCCATGACTGCCAGCCAGCAGCTATATACGCTTCGATGCGGCTGATGTTATGTCCGCAAGAATGCATGTCGGCAACAAGACCCTTTGATTTGATGTGGTCAGTGAGCTGTTTCATATAGGGAACTATCATGTTCATTGCCGCATCCTGAGAGAAGAAAGGAGCTTTCTGAGAGCCCCAGTCGTCATGGACGTTGAAAGCGTTTATCTCAGGGAAATACTCTGCGTATTTATCGACCATATCCATGAACAGCTTCGTTGTCTTTGCAAAAAGAGCTTTGAGCGCGTCTTCCTGATCCTCGTCTATCATAGCCATAGCCGCATTTTCGAATCCCATGAAAGAGATCAGACGTTCGAACCATGCCCCGTTGAGCAATGTGCAGACGACCCATTTATCGGACTTCAGATAATCCTTGTTTTCTTCACGGCATTTTTCCCAGTCCCAGCTGTTTATATCAGGGAAAGTGATAGCATCCTCCCAGTCGTTGACGTCGTCCATAAGAGGTTTGTAATCGGGGTCTTCCATGGAGCCGCCGGCTACAGGTATATATACCCAGGGGATCCCAAACATATCTTTGCCGCCGCCGTATTTTTTGTTATCAAAACCTGTGGCATCTGCCACGAATGCGCGGGCGATATTATCCGGAGATACCATGGGAGAAAAACTGAGGCTGCCTGAACGCCCTGCAGGTATCCACATGGGATGAGCTTCGTTATAGAGCATTCTCATGTTCTCTTTATCGGTGATAGGTCTTTTATACGTACGGTTTATTGCACCGCGAGCTTCAACCTCACTCAGTACCACTAATTCACTTTCATCAAAAGCTATCTTTTCCATTACTACGCTCCTTATATATGTTTATATCAATCATTTATATACTATACAATATAGTATATATGATATACCATATAAGGCTGTTTTGCAATAAAAAGCTTAAAAATAACGCCGGTAACGGCAGCTGCTGATTCATTGCTTAATCGCTGCTTTGCGATATATTGTAATCGATCATCAAGATATGTTAAAATATATGACGTATTGGTATATGCAATAGAGCAATGATGTGAATACACTCTAAAAGGAGGAAAATAAAATGCTTTATCTAATCATCAAACTTGCACTCGGCGCAGCAGCAGGATATGCAGCGACCTATCTCATGAACCGCAAGAAAAAACCGATCTGGGTATATCTCATCATAGGTATCCTCGGAGCATTCGTAGGAAACTTCCTGGGAGGACTCATTGGCCTCAGCGCAAGAGGCATCGCAGGCTTTATAGTCTCCGTTGCAGGAGCATGCCTCGTGCTTTGGCTTGCAGACAAGGTCCTTAAATAGGAGCTGAAAGATCTATATATACATATATATCTGTTCAGCGAAAGGAGAAAGTGAAATGAAGAAAATATGCGCGATATTGCTCGTCCTAGCCATGCTCTTTGCATGCGGATGCGGAGGAGGCTCCAACGCACCTAAGGAGGACGACAGGTATGAAGCACTCAAACCGGTATCCGGAGAAGAAGCTGTTACTCTTTATGACAGCACCCTCGACCAGACGCTCACCCTGACAAGGGTGACCACCGACTCAAGAAGCGATGCAAAAGACCTTTTAGAGCTCGTCATCTCTTATCTTGAGAGCCTCGGCGTGAACGCAAAGATCAAGTCCATGTACACCATCCCCTTCGGTCTTGCAGGCAACTGGTCCGAATATCTTCCCATCAAGGTCTTTTTCGACGGAGAATCGGTACAGCCCATATACGTGATAGTCTTTAAGGATGGCATAAAATACACGGAAGGACTGACCGCTGTAGCTTCCTTCAGAGACTCTGACGTCTCGAACAATGAATACTTCAACAAGACCACGGGCCTTACAGACGTTTGGAACTATAAGCTCAAAGAGTCCTTAGGCTTTGCAAGTTCATATAAGGAAGTCTTCTTCCCCATCACGATGACACGAGATCTTGCTTTCTCCACTCCTTCCGAAAGCGAAAAGGAGCTCTACAGCGAGACTACGTCAAGATACTATAAGTACATGCTGGCCATGTGGCAGGAGATGGGAGAGGCTCAGACGATAAACGGGAATTACTATCAGAAGCTCAACAGAGATGATATCAAGAGCAAGGACGATCTCGGTAAATACCTGGGAGGAGTCTTCACTGAACCCGTTGTAAGCGGTATCAGAAACGCCAGAGATTTTCTCGAATCAGGCGATTATCCCATATATCTCGAATATGACGGAGCTCTGTATATTGCTCCCATAGGCATGGGCGGACCGGAAGATCTGGAAAGCGTCGAAGTCAAATACACAGCCCAAAAGGGCAATTACCTCTTCTTCATCGTCGAAGCGACAAGGGTAGACCGCAACTGGGACACCTGGGAAGTGATCGACAGATATTATCAGGAGTTCATTATCGTTTATGAAAAATCCGGTGACTCCTGGCTCTGTGACTACTTCACAGATATATCCTATGGTTTCTACGAAACTATGCTGTAGCAATAGATCGTGATAAAAAAATCAGCGGCAGATCCTTAAATGGGGCTCTGCCGCTTTTCTATTCTTTTAATTTTTTTCTTGGTTCTTTTTTCAGTCTTTCCTATCCTTTTCAGCAGGGAATGCTCTCCATTTCCCTTATGCCTTTAGTCATTATCCAATGCCTCAAGATCAAAGCAAGGACAATAAACAATCCGCTCTGGCAAAGGAGAAAGACCGTAGGCTCGACCTTATCGATGAGCAGCAGGAAGTACAGCGCTCCAAGACCCATGACCAGGAATATGCCTCCAAGCAGAGTTATCACAACGCTTGCGCCTTGCTTTACGGCTATGGTCTCATTTACCCAGTCCATGCGCGGAAACTTGATATTTGCAGCAAGTCCCGTATAAGCAGTGAACATCGTATAGGATACGGGAAGCAGCGCAAGGAGGAGTATGTTGAGGACGCTCAGCCTGAACACATATGCGGCTGCTCCTATGACAAGCGCCATGGGAATACATGTAAGAAGAATATGAAGCTTAAGCTTAGCTTTTGCCACCTGTTTCAAGTCGATGGGCAGGCTCCTGAGTATCCAGTAATTCTTTCCCTCAAGGGATATAGACGGCGCTGTGGTATCGTTCATAGTCGTCATGAACATGATAGCGTATCCGAGGCCCAGTATGAGGAACCTTGCAATGAATTCCATGGGCACTCCGATGGAGGATATAAACTCCCTGATAACATCTGCTTTGATCACCAGGGCTGCTGCCGCTATGGGCATGAGGAAGGTCCCCAAAGAACAGTTGAGCATATAGTTTGCGCTTGAAAGATATCTTTTAAATTCCTTTCTCAGAAGAGTACCGGACACGCTGGTCTTTGCACCTGCTTTTCCGCTGAAAGCTTTTTTCTTCATGCCCTTGTTGCTGGTCGCGACTTTGACGAATCCGGCAGAAATGATCCAGTATATTACACCCATCAAAAGCATCGAAAGTGCCAGGGCGATAAGGGCGCTTGCGATCTCGCCGGAACATCCCCTGCCGTAAACGTAAAGAGGATAAAGAATCCTCTTGATCTTATCGCTTATGAGCTCGGCGTTGGCCATTAGCCTCGCAAGGAGCTGATTCAAGTTGAAATAAAACACGTAATATGCTGCGATGAGCAAAAGAGCCAGAAGCACTGTGATCAAGCTCCTGTTCTGCAGCTTTTTAGAGATGATCGCCACGACCCAGCCCACGATACAGGAAAGAGCGAAGGCTGTGAAAGACAGCGTGAGCGATGCAATGATCCATGAAAGAACTTGGACTGCACCGGCACTGTAATATCTTAAATAAATGATCAATGCGGGGATAAGGCCCGTGAGCACGCATACCAAAGTTATGATCCAGAGCGTGACCATTCTTGCCATGACTATCATTGAAGGAGGTATGGGCATGGACAAAAGAAGCTCGTTGTCTTTTGCTTTATACACGCCTGCTACTACACCGAATACGCTCCCGAAAACGCCTAGAGCCACCGACATCATGCCAAGGTAAGCAAAGTACAGCCAGTGAAGGTCTATGGGGAAAAGTATAGAAGCAAAGTTCTCAGCAGCCATATAGATGGCCATACCCAGTGAGAAGAGGCATAAGGGGTATACGAGGATGACCCATTTTCCGCCTTTAATTCTTCCTGCGCCGGAACCGGAACCCCCTCTCCTTCCGGAAGTGTAGGTCATACCCAACTCTTTGAATTGTTTTTTAAGTAATGCTTTGAACATTTCTTTATTCCTCCAGTTCAAGGAATACGGCTTCGAGGCTCTCGTCACCCTTTACCTCTTCCATGGTTCCGGACTTTATGAGCCTTCCGTTCTTGATTATAGCCACGTGGTCGCAGAGCTTTTCAGCTACTTCCAGAACGTGGGTAGAGAAGAATATGGAACCTCCTTCATCGCAATGCTTCCTCATTATTTCCTTGAGAAGAAAGGCCGCCTTCGGGTCAAGACCCACAAAAGGCTCGTCCATGAGTATGAGCTTGGGTTTATGTATGAGAGCAGAGATCACGGCCAGCTTTTGTTTCATACCGTGGGAATATGCGGATATGGGCTGTGCCAGATCGTCAGTAAGAGCAAAGGTATCGGCGTACTCCGTTATCAGTTTCTGCCTTTTTTCGGTGCTCACACCGAAGATGTCGGCGACGAAATTAAGATAATCTATGCCGCTCATAAACTCATAAAGGTCGGGGTTGTCAGGTATGTATGCCATCACCCTTTTGCACCCAAGGGGATCTTCTTTGACGTTTTTTCCGTCCACGTAAATATTGCCGCTGTCATATTCCAATATCCCGGCTATAGATTTGAGAGTAGTCGTCTTGCCTGCGCCGTTATGACCTATGAATCCGTAGATCTCTCCGGGCAGAATGTGAAGAGACAGATCGTCTACGGCTTTTTTGTCTCCGTATACTTTAGTTAAATTTTCTATTTTGAGCATCTTTTCACCTCCATTTTGTATTATTCATATTAATACATATATCTTTACATGTCAATACTGAGTATTAATTCCGAGTATATGATACTATTGCCGCAGGCTGTAATAAACTGCTCTTTTGGGTCAATAAGAGGGTCTAATCCCTCTGCAGGAGACATTTAACGAATTTAAGGCATTCGGTTTGGGCCGCTCCTCCCTTGAGGTGGAAGGCTATCCTTGGCACAGAACCTCCGTATATGGTGAGTCTCGGTCCGAATGCATCCATGAGAAGAGCCATATGCTGAGCGTCCATAAGGCTCTTTTCTTCAAAGAGGAAGACTGCTTTGTCCTGCTGCTTTGCTATCCTCGATATGCCGCATCTACTGGCAAGGTTCCTAAGATAGGCTATGTCGAGGAGGTTATCTGCGGTGCCCGGCACGTCTCCGAAGCGGTCTAAAAGCTCGTCTACTATCTCTTCCCTGTCCTCGTCTGAAGCAATGGAAGCTATCTTTTTGTACATCTCGAGCCTCGTTATCTCGTCGCTTACATAGCTTTCCGGAAGATATGCTGACACGCCCAGTTCTATCTGTGTATCGGCCTCCAGAGGCTTATCTTCCGGCGCTGTTCCCGTAAGCTCTTCTACGGCTTCTTCTACAAGTTTGCAGTAAAGTTCGTATCCTATGGACAGCATATGTCCTGACTGCTCCACGCCGAGGATGTTACCGGCCCCTCTGAGCTCAAGATCCCTCATGGCCACCTTGAAACCGCTGCCGAACTCCGTGAACTCCTTTATGGCTCTGAGCCTTTTTTCTGCGACCTCGGTAAGCTGCTTGTCTTTCTTGAAAAAGAGATAAGCATAGGCCATGCGGTTGCTCCTCCCGACCCTGCCTCTCAGCTGGTAGAGCTGGGAAAGACCGAATTTATCTGCATCTATGACTATGAGGGTATTGACGTTCGGTATGTCGATCCCCGATTCTATGATGGTCGTTGAAATGAGGATCTGTGTATCGCCTGCTGCAAAGTCCATCATAACGTCCTCGAGCTCTCTTTCGTTCATCTGCCCGTGTCCGATGGCTATGGTAGCTTCGGGCACCAGCTCGTGTATCGCTCTTGCTACGCTCTGTATGCCTCTCACCCTGTTGTAAACTATATATACCTGTCCGTCCCTTGCCAGCTCTCTTTTTATTGCTGCCCTTATGGCATCGTCATCCTGCTCCATGACGTAGGTCTGGACAGGATACCTGTCCTCAGGAGGCTGCTCGATGACGGACATATCCCTCACTCCTATGAGGGACATGTGAAGGGTCCTTGGTATGGGCGTTGCAGACAGAGTCAGCACGTCCACGTTTTCCTTGAGCTTTTTAAGAACTTCCTTATGCTCGACTCCGAAGCGCTGCTCCTCATCTACCACAAGGAGCCCTAGGTCTTTGAATTTGACGTCCTTTGACAAAAGCCTGTGGGTACCGACTATGAGGTCTATATCGCCTTTTGCCAATTTATCTACTATTGCATTCCTCTCCTTTTCATCCTTGAACCTTGAAAGCATGTCAATGGCAAAGGGATAGCCTGCGAATCTGGAAACGAAGGTATGGTAGTGCTGGTTCGCAAGGACCGTGGTCGGAACGAGGACCGCAGCCTGCTTGCCCTGTTCGAGGCATTTGAATATGGCTCTTGCAGCCACTTCCGTCTTTCCGTAACCCACGTCGCCGCAAAGGAGCCTGTCCATGCATTTGGGGCTCTCCATATCCTTTTTGATCTCCTCCACGCAGCGAAGCTGGTCTTCAGTCTCTACGTAGGGGAAGGAATCTTCGAATTCTCTCTGCCAGGTGCTGTCAGGACCGAAGGCAAATCCGGGCGCTGAAGCCCTCTTTGCCGCATTCTTTAAGAACTCCTCTGCCATCTCCCTTATACTGGCCTTGGCTCTTGACTTTATGGTCTGCCATTCGGAGCCTGACAACTTTGAGATCCTGGGAGCCGCAGCATCGGAGCTCATGTACTTCTGGATGTTGTCCATCTGATCCACGGGAACGTAGAGCACGTCTTTGCCTGCGTACTGCACTTTGAGATAATCCCTCGTAGACCCGTCTACGGTCATCTTCACGACTCCTGTAAAAAGCCCAATGCCGTGTATCTCATGGACGACGTAGTCCCCGGGCTGTATATCGGTGAAGGCCTTGATGGGCACTCCCTTTCTAGCCCTTCTCCTTCTCGAATACTTAGCTGAGGGGAATATGTCGTTTTCGGATATATATAGGAGCTTTTCTTCTGCTATCTCGACTCCGCTCGTAAGCACGCTGTCTGTGAGGCTTACCTTCTCAAGGCCCTCTCGTTCAAGATAATCTCTTAAGTTTACGAGCCTGTCAGCCGTAGAACAGGCGATGGTTATATCGTAGCCCTGCCTAAGGAACTTTTTAAGATCTGAAGACAAAAGATCCATATGTCCGCCGTAAACGGGAGCCGGTCTTAAGATGACTCCCGGCAGATCCTTTTCAGACCTTATGACAAGGGCGTCGTCCTCAAGATAATCGAGTATGGACCCTTGGTTTTCCTCAGACGCATCCAGAACTGTCCTGCTGATCCTTATCTCTTTTAAGTTCTCTATGGACCTTTGGGTAAAGCTGTCATAAGTCCTTATGGAATCTATCTCATCGTCAAAGAGCTCTATTCTGACAGGGTCGTCCATTCCGGGCCCGAAAACGTCTATTATGTCGCCTCTTACTGAGAACTCTCCGAAGGCTTCGCAGGAAGGCATCCTCTCATAACCCATGGCTATGAGCTCTTTTATGATATCTTCCCTTTCTATGGTGCCGCCCCTTGTAAGGAAAAGCCTGTGAGCTTTGAACTCCTCAGCTGAAGGAAGCGCCGCGTCCATGGCGCTTGAAGGCGCTATGATCACAGCCTTTTCCCCTCCTGCAAGTGCGCTTAAGACTGCGAGCCTCCTGGCATCGTAAGCCCTGCTCTTTGCTTCGTATCTGAAATCCTCTCCCTCGTCTTCCGGGAGTATCATGATCTTTTCCCTGCAGAAAAAAGCAAGGTCAGTCGCAAGCCTTCTCGCAGAAACTATGGTAGGAGTCTCTATCAAGGCCTGATTTGCGTCTTTCAGCATCCTTGCAATAAGTACAGCCTGCTTGTTGTCGTTTATACCGCTCATATATTTACCCCTAACGTGCTTTATCCGCCTCCGGAATTACCCGTGGCGGTTCCTTTTCTTTTCATATATATATTGCCTGTCCATTATACAACAAAGAGGCAGTATGTAAAGAAAAAAAGCTGTTTCAAAAACAAGGCGGAATATATTACAATATACCTAAAGAAATATTCGAAAGGAGATAAAGGAATTGGAAGACTGCATATTCTGCAAGATCGCAAATCACGTCATAGAAAGCAATTATGCCTACGAGGACGATCAGATCAGCGCATTTTACGATCTGGAGCCTCAGGCGCCGGTACACGTGCTCATCGTACCCAAGAAACACATAGGATCCCTTGATGAGACGAAGGAAGAGGATGCAAAGCTCCTCGGCCACATCATGCTGAAGATCAAAGAGATAGCTGCCAAAGAAGGCCTTGAAAACGGATACAGGGTAGTTATAAACACAGGAGAAGACGGAGGACAGAGCGTACACCATCTGCATTTCCATCTCCTCGGCAAGAGGGCTATGAACTGGCCTCCGGGCTGATAACTACCGTTTGACCGCAAAAAAATGCCAGGCTCCGTACAAAGGCCTGGCATTTTTTGTCCTTATAAAAACTTTTCTGCAGTACTAAGGGAAAAACGATCTTATAAAATTTTTTAAAGATTCGAAAATCTCGATTCCAAAAAGAAGATTCGCCAATTCAGCTATAGCGAGCAATATCAGGATGATTCCCAATTATTGCAATGTTTTTTCCTTTATGAAATCTTCGACCTCATCGCCTATCTCTTCAGCATAGGATGGCAGATACAATGGTTTGAGGACTCCCTGCTCTCCTTTATATATCACGCCTGCTTCGGCGCCGCCGTCTTTCAGGCGGATAACAAGAGGCTTAAAGTCCTCGCCTGCATCAAGGCCTTCCTCCGCTTTTTTGAGCGCTGTTTCCATAAAGGAGCTCAGTTCTGCGTCACCCGTTCCTTTTTCAAGAAATTGCCTCATCTCCTTAAGGGACATGGTGCGAATTATGAGACGCCTGGTTTTGAAGACCGAGTTCTTTTTCTTGTCATTCTTCTTTTTAGTCTCATCGCTCACGTTGGCAAAATCCATTG
>CAZTHD010000016.1:0-12942 GCA_964613315.1 uncultured Oscillospiraceae bacterium
GTCCATCGGCTCTCTTTAATCCAAGTCGTTTTGACTCGCTCTCGCGGCCGTTCTTCGAACTTCCGACACCTTTCTTACTTGCCATTGACTCTAACCTCCTGACTACTTGTCTTCTGCAGCCTCTTCAGCTGCTTCTGTCTTCTTTGCTGCTGGTTTTCTGAAAGAAATGGACTTGATCTCAAGCTCTGTATAGGGCTGTCTGTGTCCGTTCTTCTTTCTGTAGTCCTTCTTTGCCTTGTACTTGTAGATAATGACCTTATCTGCTTTTCCCTGGCCGAGAACTTCTGCCTTAACACTTGCTCCTGCTACGTAAGGAGTACCGACCTTGAGTTCGTCATTCTTGTTGAATGCAACTACTTCTTTGATCGTAAGTGTTGATCCTACTTCTGCGTCAAGCTTTTCTACTCTGATGACATCGCCTTCAGAAACACAATACTGCTTTCCGCCTGTTTCGATTACTGCGTACATTATTTATTTTACCTCCACTATCCGACTCGCCTTCGAGGGTGGCTTAGACGCACTTAAAAATACCCGTTCAGAGCGGTAACAGAGGTATATTACTATATGAAACCGCAGTTGTCAAACTAATTTTTCAATTGATTTCGTAAGGTTCTATCCAGTCCATCTGGATATTGTTCATAAGCTCTGAAATACGCCATACGTCATCGCTGTCCCAGTGAAGATATATATTCAGCTTAGACTCTTCGTTATTCACACCATAAATACCCGTGGTTATGTAGTCGAATGAAACGTTGAGCATATAGTTGTTATCGGAGATCCAGACAGCATCAGACACTTTCATATTTTTAGTTTCCACGCTGTCATGCTGTCCATACCAGGTCAGAGTCACGTCGAGGAGTCTGTTTGCAAAAGGCGCGTTCCAGCATATCATTCCCCTTAAATACGCATAGGGATAGTCGTTGCTGATATAGTTGGCATACTTTTCAGCGCAATATGCCGCCCTCTCTCTGAGCAGTTTGTTGAGTTCCGGGTTTGCGACGTTTGCAGCAAAATATCTTCCGTCCTTCATGGGGAACAACGTCAGTTCTTTGTTTCCGGACATCACTTTAAGCTGAGATATATCATAAATGCCGCTTACTTTGACGTTTTTGAATCTCTGTACTGAGATCCCCATATCGTTAAGTGTAGGTCTGGCCGGGATAGTGAATTTATTGAAAGCAGTCTCTTCTATATCGCTGACAAGTGAGGAGCTGTCTAATAACTCATCACCTTCACGCAATTCTATAGTCGAATCCTCCGGAATGAGCAGATCGTAAGATACAAGACTTTTGATAACCGGTTCATCGTATATTGCAAGAACTATACCGCAGGCTCTTGTCTTATGAAGCTGTACGTCGGCTATACCTTTGCCGTCAGAATAAATCCGGTAAGTGATGTCGTTGTCTTCCGACTTAACAGGTATCATATTAGTCTTAAGTTCAAGACCGGATATCTTTTGAACCCGTTCTATGGTCTGATCCACTCTGGTCTGGGCAGATGCAGCCTGATATGCTTTGCACTCATCCCAGGTGAGCTTTACGAAATATGCAGATCCTGCAAGAAGTAAAAGGATAAATACAAAATAGAGACATTTTGCAGTCTTTCCGAATTTCATCTTCTCTTTCTTTATTCTTTTGTATTCTTTCTTTTCTTCTTTTGTCATTTATTTTACGAGAACGGCTGTCGGTATATATCTCTCGCCGTTTATGCTTGCCATATTGTTTACGATCTTACCTTCATATACCATTCCTGCGCTGTTACCGCCGTCAAGGTTATATGCGTTCACTGCACCGTACTCCATGAATATTCCTATTAGATCGTTATAGCTTGCTCCTATGCTGCTCGGCTGTCTGCCGTCGATAACGAGCAAGAGCACAGTTCCGTCTGCTGTCTGCCCTATGGCAGTCCTCGGGTTCAGACCTCCGCCGTATCCCACGTTTACTGGATTGCCGTCGATTATGAGAGGAGGTCCCCAGGTAAGGGCATCTCTTATACCTCTGTTAACAGCTTCTGCGTAGGTCATATTACCTACTACCAGCTTGTTGTTTGAGTCGAATCCGGCCATATCCCAATATTCGTTGAAACCTCTTCTGCAAGTGCCTTTTGAGAATACGAAGCCATAAGGAGCTGTTCCGTCGCCAAGGCCTCCGCCGTCATAGAATCCTCCGCCGTTGACGCCGCCTATGGCGCCTTCTGCTTCGACCATTTCTGTAAGGAGCATGCCGTGGGATGCGTTATAATCGGGAAGCGTATATACGTATACTCTGGACGGATCTCTTATTATCATCATTTTCCCGTTATATGCAGGACCGTATATGTCAATTACTGATATATCGTCATTGACTTCGTCATCGTTTATTATGATCGAATCTGAATTCGATATGTCGATGTCATCGATCGCAGAATTTGCTTCCATTATGGCATCGACTTCTTCCTTTGAAAGGAAAAGTCTTGCCAGAGGTTTAGCAGCTGAGCTCTGCATTACAGTGACTACAAAAATATCCCTGATTTCCGATGAAGGTCCTTTTTCGAATACGTAGATAAGAGATACGAGAAGCAATATCAAAACGAGAAGGATCGCAAGAAAAGTCATAAGCAATCCTTTGAAGAATTTATTTACTTTGAACGTTTTTTCATTTTGCATAGATGCAATATTACCAAATTCAAATCTAATATTCAACATCTTTAAACAACATACAAGAAGAGCAAGCCCTTAATTGACTTGCTCTTCACTTGTTTTATTAAGTTGATCGCAACTGCCCTGCAGCACCGTTTCCATCATCAAATCGTTTGCAGACTGGATCTCCTGACCGTTCAGATCAAGATGCAGCATTATCTTTTCTGGACGCAGGCCGTCAATGTTTTCTTCGTCCTGCCAGTATATTTATTATTCGATTATTACGCCGTCTTCGTCGATGAGGAAATCGTCGTCATCGTCTTCCTCTTCGTCGGTCTTCTTGGAAATATATTTGTCTTTGATCTGTGCCTCAAGAGAATCCATGAGTTCTTTATGCTCTTTGAGGTAAGTCTTGACGTTTTCTCTTCCCTGACCTATGCGTTCGCCCTGATAAGAATACCAGGAACCGGACTTTTCGATGATGCCTGCATCCGTTGCGCAGTCGAGTATATCTCCGGGTCTGGATATTCCTTCTCCGTACATAATATCGAATTCTGTCATCTTGAACGGAGGGGCTACTTTGTTCTTTACGACTTTTACTCTGGTCCTGTTTCCGATGACGTTATCGCCCATCTTGATCGACTCTATCCTTCTTACGTCGAGTCTGATGCTGGAATAGAACTTAAGAGCTCTGCCGCCTGTAGTCGTTTCGGGATTTCCGAACATGACACCGATCTTTTCACGGAGCTGGTTGATGAAGATTATCATCGTACCCGTTTTATTAGCGACGCCTGTGAGTTTTCTTAAAGCCTGTGACATGAGCCTTGCCTGCTGGCCTACGTGGGAATCTCCCATATCGCCTTCTATTTCTGCTTTAGGTACGAGAGCTGCAACGGAGTCAACGACTACTACTGAAAGCGCTCCTGATCTTATGAGCATCTCAGTGATCTCAAGAGCGTCTTCTCCGGTATCAGGCTGGGATACGAGAAGATCGTCTATCTGGACGCCGAGATTCTTTGCATATACGGGATCGAGAGCGTGTTCTGCATCGATGAATGCCGCCCTACCGCCCTGTTTTTGAGCTTCTGCTATGACGTGGAGCGCAAGGGTTGTTTTACCGGATGATTCAGGTCCGAATATCTCTATGATCCTTCCCTTTGGAAGTCCGCCTATGCCGCAGGCTATATCAAGGCTTACCGAACCTGTGGAGATAGCATCAATATCCAGTCTGGCTCTGTCGTCACCAAGGGACATGACCGAACCTTTTCCGAATCTCTTGTCGATCTGGGCAAGAGCTGCTTCAAGAGCTTTATCTTTTTCTGATAAATGATCGTTTTTCATATTAACCTCACTATTAGAACATTTGTTCTAAACTATAATACCCTATAAATCGCTTTTGGTCAAGTCCTAAATAGATAATAAATAAAATGTAAATATATGTCAATTACCTGATATGCTCATATATGAGCTTAAGCATAGTATTGCATGCATCTATCCTTATGGTATCCCTTGTTTTACAGCGGGATCTGATCTCGAGAACAGAGGTCTCTCCTTTGCAGTAAAAGCCGAGATAATAAAGTCCTACAGGCTTCCCTTCCGCAGGTTCGGGACCCGCGTTGCCAGTTACAGCTATGCAGACGTCGCATCCGCTGTATATCCTCAGGCCTTCTACCATTTCTCTTGCCGTTTCAGCGGAAATAGCGCCGAAAGCTTCTATGGTATCAGGATCTACGTCAAGTTCAGATGTTTTTGCAGCGTTCGAATAAGTGACCAGTCCCCTGTCGAATATTGCGGAAGTTCCCGGTATATCGGTGATGACTTTCGCAAACATTCCTCCGGTCATGGATTCTGCACATGAAAGCGTCATTTTCTTTTTTTTAAGGAGCTCAACTACTTTTAAGACGAGTTCTTTATCGTTATTCATCCTTCAATACTCCTATGTTCTTAGCGATATAGTTATATCCTGATACGACTGTCATGACTATGGAAGCGACCATAAGCCAGTATGCAGCAGATCCGATGATCGTTCCTATACCTTCCTTCCCTGCAGGGATGAGACCCGTCTGCGGAAGAGCGAGAACGAGAAGATATAAAGGGATGGATATCATCTGAAGCAAAGTCTTGATCTTTCCGAATATGTCGGCTGCTATGACTTTGCCCTTTTCTGCTGCAAGCATCCTTATACCTGCTACGGCGAATTCTCTGAATAATACGATTATGAGGAAATAAGCGGGGATCATCTTATACTCTACAAAGAGGCAGAAAGCAGAATAAGTGAGGATCTTATCTGCAAGAGGATCCATAAATTTACCAAAGTTGCTTACTAAGTTATACTTCCTTGCTATGCGGCCGTCGAGCATATCTGTCAAAGATGCAAGTACGAATATTATGAAGGCAACGATATATGATCCTTTGTAGAAAAAGAATACAAAGAAAGGTACTGCTATGACTCTTGCTGTCGTCAATATATTGGGAACATTCTTATTCATTTACCATTTCTCCTGTCAAATCGTAATCAAAGGCATCATTTATCAATACGTTAACAAAAGTGCCCGCTTTAAGGGATTTTGGGCCTTTAAACATCACTCCGTTGTCTATATCCGGAGCATCCATATAGGTGCGTCCATTGTAAAGCCCTGGTTCTTCTTCGTTTTCTATGAGAACTTTGAAGACTTTTCCCACAAAGCTTTCGTTGTGCTTTAAGGATATCTGTCTTTGAAGTTCCATTATCTTATCTTTCCTTCTTTCCTTGACGTCGCTTCTTACTTGCGGCTTCATGGAAGCTGCTTTTGTGCCTTCTTCTTTTGAATAAGCAAAACACCCAAGTCTGTCGAACTCCATCTCTGAAACAAAGTCGTAAAGCTCTTCGAATTCTTCTTTCTTCTCACCGGGAAGACCGACTATCAAAGTAGTCCTTATGATCATATCCGGGATCTCCTTACGAAGTTTTGATACTGTCTTTTTTATAGATTCTTTAGTGGACTTCCTGTTCATCGACTTGAGTATGGAGTCGTTGCAATGTTGTATGGGTATGTCTATGTAATGGCATATCTTAGCTTCTTCTTTTATGCATCTGATCAGCTCGCTTGTGATCTCGTCTTCGTAGCAATAGAGGAGCCTGATCCATTCGATGCCTTCTATTTTGCATAGTTTTCTTAGAAGCTTGGCAAGACCGTCTTTTTCTTTTCTGTCTTTGCCGTATGCCGTTACGTCCTGCCCTATTATGAGAAGCTCTTTTACGCCGGCTTTTGCAAGTTCAGAAGCTTCTTTGAGTATAGACTCCTCCGATCTGCTTCTGAAGCGTCCGCGCATGAAAGGTATGGCGCAATATGAACAGACGTTGCTGCAGCCTTCAGAAATCTTGATGCATGCTGTATATCCGTTCTTTATATTTCTCGGAAGTTCAACGAAAGATCTGCTGCAAAGACCTGTAAGAGCTGTTTTTTCAGCCGATCCTGATACTATTTCCGGGATCTTTAGATAATCATCGACTCCTAAGAAATAGTCGACTTCAGGTATCTCCTTTTCGAGTTCCTTAGTATATCTTTGCGACAAACATCCCGATACTATAAGTATCTGATCATCTTTTTTCAAGGAAATAAGATCGAAAATGCTCTCTATGGACTGTTCCTTTGCGTCGAGTATGAATCCGCAGGTGTTCACCATAAGAAAATCCGCCTCTTCGGGTGTGCACGTGATCTCGCAGCCGCTGTTTTTGAACATGGCTTCAGCGCATTCCGAATCAACGGTATTTTTCTCACAGCCTAATGTTTTTATATATGCTTTCATTATTCGTTATTGATTTTCAAGTTCTGCTGTTCTAGCAGCGTACTCTTCGAATTCTTCTTTGGTCATGAGGACTTTTCTGGGTCTTGCTCCGTCGGCAGGGCCTACCATGCCCCTTTCTTCCATCATATCCACGAGCCTTGCAGCCCTGTTGTATCCAATGCGGAATCTTCTCTGGAGCATGGACACCGAGCACTGTTCAGCGCTGACTACAGTTTCAAGAGCATCCATGAATAGTTCGTCGCCTTCGTCATCGCTTTGCTGGCCGCCTACGTTATTGCTTCCGGCTCTGTCCATTGCATTGATGATCTCTTCGTTGTAAGTTCCTTCAGAAGCTTCTGCTTTGATGAAATCTATAACGGCATGGAGCTCTGAATCGGAGATATAGGTCCCCTGTATCCTGATAGGCTTTGAAAGAGACTGCGGACTGTAGAGCATATCTCCTTTTCCGAGAAGGTTTTCTGCTCCGCCCATATCCAGGATGACTCTTGAGTCTATTTGCGATGAAACGGAAAGAGCTATTCTCGAAGGTATATTTGCTTTTATAACTCCCGTTATGACGTCCGTAGAAGGTCTTTGTGTGGCTATGACAAGATGCATTCCTGCAGCTCTTGCCTTCTGCGCAAGCCTGCATATGCTGTCTTCGACCTGGTTCTTTGCGGCCATGATAAGGTCCGCAAGCTCGTCTATGACTATGACTACTTCCGGAAGTACTCTGTCAGTTTCATTCTTGAACTTCATGTTCTCATTGTAGCTTGCCAGATCTTTTACACCTTCTTCTGCAAACTTATTGTATCTTTCGTTCATCTCCGTTACTGCCCAGCCAAGAGCTACTGCAGCTTTGGCAGGTTCCGTGACAACAGGTATCATGAGATGAGGTATACCGTTGAAGGGTGTGAGCTCTACGATCTTCGGATCTATGAGCATCAATTTTACTTCATCAGGTTTTGCATGATAAAGAAGAGATACGAGCATGGAATCTATGCAAACAGATTTACCGGATCCGGTGGTTCCGGCTATGAGAAGATGCGGCATCTCATGAAGGTCGCATACGATATTCTCGCCGCTGATGCTCTTTCCTAAGGTGACAGCTATCTTCGATTTGCTGTTTTTGAATTCCTTGCTCTCAACAAGTTCTCTTAAAAGAACGGTCTGCGTAGTGTCGTTTGAAACTTCGATGCCGACGGCTGCTTTTCCCGGTATCGGAGCTTCTATCCTGATGCTTTTTGCTCTTAGATTGAGCGCTATATCGTCCTGAAGATGGACTATCTTAGATACCTGTACTCCGGGAGCGGGCTGCACTTCGAATCTCGTTACCGCAGGCCCTTTTACAACGTCGAGTACCGTTGCGGAGACACCGAAGCTCAAAAGCGTGTTCTCAAGGAGTCTGGCCTGATCGGCCATATCGTGTCCTTTGCTTCCGCCCCTTAAATTGCCGGACTTTTTGAGAAGATCAATGGGCGGAAATTTATACTTGTTTGTTTTCTTTGCTTCTCCGCCCGAAGCTGCTTCGATCTCACTTGATATCTTTTCAGACTCTTCTGTGTTCGGTATGACTGTCTTGCTTCCGTATTTTTCGAGTATATCTACGGGCTCGTCAAGACCGAGGCCCTTTTTATCTGCCTCTACCGGCGCATTGAAATATCTGTCGTCTGCGACGTAATCGAGTATCTTCCTTTTGTTGTCTGTGATATCCTCTCCCTGATAATCTCTGAATTCGGGAACGAAATCCTTATCGAGCACATCATCCTTTTCAGGCTCTTCGATCTTTTCCGGTTCTGCTTCTTTTACAGGAGCATTTCCAATTTCCCCTATTGAATCCATATTGAGCATTGGAAGAGTCTTATCGCTGAGTTTGACCTTTTTTACGGTATTGTCCAGAACGTCTTTATCGTTAAGGAGTAACTTGGGCTGATCTTCTATCTTCTGCTGGGCCTCCTGCTGCTGTCTAAGTATCTCTTCTTCCTTCTCGGCAAGGCGCTGCTGATACTTTTCATCTTTTTCTTCGCGTCTTACTTCCATCTTCAATTTAAAGTTGTCAACGAGCTGCGAAAGCGGAGTATCTATTATGAGAAGTATCGTAGTAATGATACCGATCACGCAAACGATATACAGGCCTGCCCTTCCGAGATAGTTGAGAAGGAAGGATCCTACGAAGACTCCGATTATTCCGCCGGATGAAGAGCCAAGAGCATATATTTCTTTGGCAAGTTCCTTAGTCATCGTATATGACTGAACGTCCTTGAGCGGAGGAAGGAATCCTGCCACTGCAGCGCTTAGGAAAATGAAGAAAAACAGAGACGCTAAAACTGATCCCCAGGATATGAGTGCTGTTTTCTGCGCGAAGACAAGTATGCCGAGAACTATGAGGAAGAAAGGAAGGACGTAAGCGACTTTCCCCAGTATCCCCTTGAGCGCTCCTGCTACGGCAATGCCTACAAGGCCGCAGGCATTGGTCAATATAGAAAGAACGAGAAAAACACCCAAAGCGATCACCGCTATGGATATGATCTCCGATTGTATCAATCTCTTCTTTCTTAGCTTTTCTCTTTCTTCGGCTTCAAGGGCTTTTTTTGCTGCTCTTTGCCTTGCTCTTGCTTCGCTCTCAGACTTCGTCATCTTTTTGGATCCGGAAGATCTTGAGCTGCTCTTAGATTTAGTAGTGGTTTTCTTTGTTTGTGCCATAATCCGTGTTACTCCCTTAACACTTAATTTTACCACAATTTATAAGGTCTGTAACTGTCCGTTTGAGTTCTTCTTTTGTTCCGTTGTTTTTTATGACTATATCTGCAAATTTGACTTTTTCTCTGTCAGTCATTTGCTTATCCATGACTGCAAGGACTTGTTTGCGGGATACTCCGTCTCTTGTCATGACGCGTTTTATCCTGGTCTCTTTTCTAGCAGTGACTACTACGACAAGGTCTACCAGGTTTTGAAGTCCGTTCTCAAGGAGAGTCGGAGCATCAAGAACGCAGTTACCCTTAAGCCTTTCTTTTGTTATCTCTATGATCCTGTCGGTAACTATCCTTTGAAGAGCTTCTGTCCCGCCTTCTTCACTGAAAGCTCTCTCCCTTAAGAGTCTTCGGTCTAAATTTCCGTCATCAAGGATTATGTCACTTCCGAATACTTCTGCCAATTCCAAAAGCGCAGGGCTGCCTTTTTGTGTGACTTCCCTTGATATCTTGTCGGCGTCTACTATCATGTATCTGTATTCACTTAAAACTTCGGCTACTGTGGATTTACCGGAGCCTATGCCGCCTGTGAGTCCTATTATCATTTCAAATCGTACCAGTTATATGCGCTGGATCTTGATACTTCAAGAGTCACTTCAAGATCAGAAGCACTCATCATGGATTCTTCGAGTATCTTGCTGACCTTTTCTTCGAGATCTTTCGGCGCGTCTATTATGAGTTCGTCATGGATCTGAAGTATGAGCCTTGCTTCCGGGGCTTCCTTTTCAAGGCGTTCATATACTTTGATCATTGCGATCTTGATTATATCAGCGGCAGTTCCCTGTACGGGAGTATTCATGGCAAGTCTTTCGCCAAGCTGCCTGACCATGAACTGGGAAGCATTGATCTCAGGTACCATTCTCCGTCTGCCGTAATAGGTCCTGATCTCCCCTGTCGCTTTGCAGGTCGAAACGCATCTGTCGAGGAAATCCTTAACGTCCTTGAATTCCTTGAAATAGTCGGAAATGTATTTTTCTGCTTCTTTGCGGCTTATTGTAAGCTCTTCTGAAAGCCCCCACTGGCTCATGCCGTAAATAACACCGAAATTTACGGCCTTTGCATTGGATCTTTGAATGGGAGTCACCTCGTCCATGGGTACCTTGAATACTTTGGAAGCAGTCTCTCTGTGTATATCGTGTCCTTCTTTGAAAGCGTTGATAAGAGTCTTATCTCCTGACATGGATGCAAGCACCCTCAGTTCGATCTGTGAATAGTCGGCGCCTATGAGTATGCGGTCTTTTGATGATGCGGTGAATACTTTTCTTAAGTTCCTTCCGAGCTCCGTTCTTATGGGGATGTTCTGCAGATTGGGTTCTGTACAGGAGATCCTTCCCGTGGCAGTCACTGTCTGCTGGAAATGAGGATGTATCTTACCGTCTTTTGCAAGCAGCGGTAGAAGTCCTTCTACGTAAGTGCTGTTTAATTTAGCATAGGATCTGTACTCGAGTATCTTTGCGACGATCGGATAGTCAGGGGCAAGCTTTTCGAGAACGTCTGCGCTTGTGGAAAATCCCTTTGCCGTCTTCTTTCCTGAAGGCAGACCCATCTCTTCAAAGAGTATTGTTCCAAGCTGTTTTGGCGAGTTTATATTGAACTCGTGCCCTGCCATCTCGATGATCTCGTTTTCCAGAACTTTGATATGTTCTTTAAGCATTTTGCCGTAGTCTGCAAGAGCAGTGGGATCCATACGGAAACCGTCTGCTTCCATCGAGGCCAGCACCTTGATAAGAGGCATTTCAATATTGTAAAATACTTTTTCAAGCTGGTATTGAGAAAGCTCCTTAGCCTGTACAAGGCTGAGTTCATACAGTCCGCAGACCTTTTTGAGATCTTCCGTATAATCCTTTTCATTGCCCGAAGCGGCAAGTGCGAAGAGGTCTAGCTGCTTTTCCTCTGGCTGCAATGCTAAATGGAAATATTCAAGGAGCAGTTCATCAAGTGACCTTTCTTTAGATGAAGGTGAAAGTATATATGCAGCTATTGATGAATCGAACTTAGCCTTTATATCTTTTACGTCAGCTTTTCCTGAAATGAGGAAATAGAAAAGCTCGCCAAGTCCGTATCCGCTCAGTTCTATCTTTTTTCCGCTAAAGTGTTCAAGTATGGTTTTTGAAAGATCTTCTGTCTCAAATATATAGAAGACGTTTTCGGAAAGCGCTTTGAAGCTGCTGATCACAGGAAGGTCTTTATGGTCGTTATTGCTTTTGAATAGAACGTAAACGTCCTTGAATCCCTTTATGATCTTTTCTGCTTCGGCATCGTCTTTTACGACTTTGATCTCAGGATAATCATAGTCCTCGAACACATCTTTATCATCTGCTTTTCTGCTTTCTGCAGGCGCAGCGTTTCCTTCTTTAAGAAGCTTTGCAAGATATGTTTTGAATTCGAGTTTAGTATAAAGATCTATGAGCTTATCTGTATCCTGGGGTTTAATTTCCATATCGGAAACTTCCATGTCCATGGGTACGTTTCTGACGATTGTGGCAAGTCTCTTGCTCATCATGGCGGACATTGCGCCGTCCTCTATTTTATCTCTAAGCTTTTGGTTGCTTACCTGGTCGAGGTTTGCGATGAGATTCTCAAGATTTCCGAATTGCTTGATGAGAGCTGTAGCAGTTTTTTCTCCGACACCGGGTATGCCCGGGATATTATCCGAAGTATCGCCTCTTAAAGCCTTGTAATCTATGAACTGGTCGTGATCGAATCCGTATTCTTCGATCATGGCAGCGTCGTCATAGAGCTTAAATTCCGTCATGCCCTTCTTGTTTATGATGACTGAAGTTAGATCTGTGGCAAGCTGAAGAGCATCCCTGTCACCTGTAATGACGTAGGACTTCATCCCCTCATCTTCAGCCATCTTCGTTGCAGTACCTATGATATCGTCAGCTTCGAAACCATCGATCTCGAATCTTGCTATGCCCATCGCATCGAGTATGTCTTTAAGTATAGGCATCTCCATGGCAAGTTCCATGGGCATACCTTTTCTTCCGGCCTTGTATGCATCGTATTCTTTATGCCTGAACGTGGGAGCTTTTCTGTCGAATGCTACGAGCATATGAGTCGGTTTGTAATCGCTTCTTATTTTAGTAAGCATACTCAAAAAGGCATATATACCCTGAGTATATATGCCTTCTTTAGTGATCATAGGCCTTTGTATCGCATAATAGCCTCTGTTTATGAGGCTGTTGCCGTCTATAACTACTAATACTTTATCCATTGATTTTACTCGTATAGATCTATAGTGCTGTTTGTATATACCTTCTGTACGTCGTCGTCTTCTTCGAGAGCATCGAGCATCTTCTGAAGAGACTTTATATGACCTTCGTCAGGTGTAGCTTCTATGGAAGGCACCATGGTGATTTCTGCTTCAACTGTTTCAAGACCTGCATCTCTGATAGCCTGTGCGACGTCGTCGAATACTGACGGATCGCAGAGTACTTCAAAACTGTCTTCATATTCCTGGATATCGTCTGCGCCTGCTTCCAGTGCAACGTCCATGAGCTGGTCTTCTGTGACCTCGGATTCTTCTTTATCGAATACGAATATACCTTTTCTGTCGAACATGTAGGATACACAACCCGGAGTTCCGAGGTTTCCTCCGAACTTGTCGAATGCGTGAGATACGCTGGAAGTTGTTCTGTTTCTGTTGTCTGTGAGTGCTTCTACGATAACTGCTACTCCGCCTGCACCGTAACCTTCGAATCTGAGTTCTTCGAGCTGTTCTCCTTCGAGTTCGCCGGTACCTTTTTTGATAGCGCGGTTGATGTTGTCGTTAGGAAGTCCTGCCTGCTTTGCCTTTTCTATTGC
>CAZTHD010000017.1:0-12141 GCA_964613315.1 uncultured Oscillospiraceae bacterium
GCTTCAGCCATATTGTCCTCCTATGAAGGTTTCGATATTTCAGAGGCTCTTTCGGACATCATCGGAAGGCTTAGCCTTGTGAAGGAAGATGCCGAAGAAAGAAAGAGACTTAACGGTGAATCTGCGAGGATGACGGTATTTCTAGTACCTGCCATGTACCTGTCAACTCTTGCCATGGCCCACGGGCTTCTTGGGATGGATATGAAGGAAATAATGAAAAATCAATTTGCAGACAAAACCGGACTTCTTCTTTTTCTTGTGATACTCATATTGTTTTTTGTGAACTGCATGCTTCTTTCTATCATGAACGGAAGCGATGCTGATTATTGATATGCCATATCTTTTGCTTATTGTGTTCTGGACGGGAGTATGTCTCCTTGCTAAAAAAGCTCCTTTCGATCTTAAAATGCGCGCCGGGCTGCTTTCCGGCAGGGGCAGGAAAAAAGGGGTATCTAAAAGATCGCTCTTCGCAAAATTGAAAGCGAAGCTTCTAAAGGACGCTGTTACCCGCGAGATATATGAAAGCCTCGGATACATTAAGAATATAGCTATACTGGGCCGTTCTTCAGGATACGGCGCGCAGGTCCTTCTTGCAGAGCTTGCCGATATTTCGGTAAGATTAAAACCCGTCTACGAAGAAATGGCCCGGTATCTCAGCACGGGAGATAAGGAAAAGGCAAAGATATGTTTTTCCGAGTCGACGGGTACAGGCATATCCAAGTGCTTTGGAGAGCTTCTTGCAGGATGGGACGACGTGGATCCTAAGGATGTGCTCGGAACTTTGCAATCCTATCTTGACATATTAAGAGAAGAGCGCATCACGATGCAGAAAAGGAAAAACGAGATCCTTTCAGATCTCATATACTTTCCCGTCGTCGTCAACTGCATGCTCGTTCTTCTCGACTTTATATACGTGGCTTTCTTTGCAGGGCAGCAGGGGGTGTTCACCGTGCTCCCCTGATCCCTTCTTTTTTGTCATTTCTTCATATAGCTGGGAATACCCAAATGTGTATTTTGTGATATAATACACAGGCTATGAATAAAGAACTTAACGTATGTCTTATCAATGACTCTTTTCCGCCTCTCATAGACGGAGTCGCAAACACAGTTACCAACTACGCGCGCATCATAAATGCGCAGCTGGGGAAGGCCGTAGTCGCCACCCCTTATTATCCCGATGCAGACGACAGCAGATTCGAATTCCCCGTCGTTCGTTTTCCAAGTATAGACACGACGCCTCTTGTAGGTTACAGAGCGGGGGTCCCTTTTGCTGCGGATACCATCGATGAATTATCCAAAATGGATTTCGACGTGATCCATTCCCATTGCCCTGTAGCGTCTTCCATGCTCGGAAGAGTTTTGCGCGACGCTATAGACAAACCCCTCATATTCACTTATCACACGAAATTCGACATCGACATTCAAAATTCCATCAGAGGAAGGCTTCTTCAGGAGGGGGCCACGAGGATGCTCGTCGATAACGTGGCTGCAAGCGATGAGGTATGGGCAGTGAGCGAAGGCGCAGGCAGGAACCTTCAGTCCCTTGGTTATGAAGGTGACTACGTGGTCATGCACAACGGAGTGGACTTCCCGAAAGGCGCAGTGAGTGAAGATCTCATACACTCGGTCACAGAAGACTATGACCTGCCCGAAGGAGTGCCCGTTTATCTTTTTGTTGGACGCATGATGTGGTACAAGGGCATAAGGATCATCCTCGACGCTCTTGAAATGCTCAAAGCCTCCGGACAGGATTTCCGCATGATATTCATAGGCGGAGGAGCCGACAAGAAGGAGATAGTGATCTATGCCGAGAGCCTCAAGCTCATGGATAAGGTATTCTTCGTAGATCCCATAGCCGACAGAGACGCTCTCAAAGCATGGTACTGCAGAGCGGATCTTTTCCTCTTCCCGTCCACCTTCGATACCAACGGTCTCGTGGTAAGAGAAGCCGCAGCCTGCGCTCTTCCAAGTGTTCTTGTAAAGGGAAGCTGCGCATCGGAAGATACTGAAGATATGGGTAATTCTTTCTGGATAGAGGAAAACAAGGATTCCATGTTCGCCCTTCTCAAAAAACTTGGAAACGATCTTGTTCTTATGGAAAAGGTGGGACAGAATGCTCAGGACCAGCTCTACCTTTCCTGGGAGGATTCGGTAAAGACAGCGTACGAAAGATATCAGATCGTGCTCGATAAATATAAAGCGGGGGGATATCAGAAGAGAGAAGCTGTTTCAGATCAGTTCTTCACCGCATCGGCAGACGCCATACACAATATACTCGAGCTTCAGGAAAGAAGGCGCAAAGTATTCGCCCAGGCAAAAGCCAACGTGCGCGAGATACAAAGCACCATCGACGGCTTTGAAGAATCCATAGCAAGAACTTTCGAGAGGATAAAATACGTCAACTCAAAGCTCGGAGCCGATATGAAGCAAAAGTTCGAAGAGAGCAGAGAGGCTCTCCTCAAAGAGATCGACAGATACAAGTAATGCTTCACTTGATATGGTAAATATTGATACTTTGTGATACAATATTCGATTAGCGAGTAGTATAAGGTCTGTATAAAAGCAGGCCGGATAAATAAAGAAGACAGGAAGGTAAAGTAAAAGTGATCATTCTTTCACCGGACGTATACAAAAAAATAGGAAGCGGTATCGATTATGCCGCCAATGCGGTCAAGGCTACCATAGGCCCTCTTGGCAGAAATATAGCTTTCGACCCCAAAATGGACGTTCCGTATATAATCAACAGCGGACGCGAAATAGTAAAACACGTCAACTTTGAAGACAAAGCCGTCATGGTCGGTGTCGACGTTGTAAAACAGGCTATGGAGAAGGCATTCTGGACAGGCGGAGACGGATCTGTCGCAACAGCTGTCCTCGTGCAGAGCATGTGGAACGAAGCAGTTCATCTTGATGCTGCAGGTGCCGACGGCATGGCTATCATGAGGGGCATAAGAAAAGCATCTGACGCCGCTTTAGAAGCGTTAAGAGAAAAGGCTGACAAGGTCGAAGGGACCGACGATATCAGAGCTCTTGCCATGTGCGCAGCGGGCGGAAGAAGCGATATCGCAGACATAGTGACCGAAGTATACGATCACATAGGTCCCAAAGGCTACGTTACAGTTGAGGATTCTCAGATGGCTGAGACCCACATCACCTACTTCAAAGGCGTTAGATGGGAAAAGGGCTTCCTCGGACATTTCGAAGAGGAGAGCATAGTTCTCGAAGAGCCGTACATCCTTCTCATCAACAGGATAGTCAATAAGTTCGAAGAGCTTGCTCCCGTGCTTCAGCAGATAAGAGAAAAGAACAAGTCCATGCTCATCATAGCAAGGGAGCTAAAAGACGACGTCATCAACGCTCTTCACTACGTCAGAGACAAGGCAGGCGTCGACGTTCTGGCAGTTACCGCTCCCGGATACGGAGACGTGCGTAATTCCAACATGAAGAACTTCGGCATCATGTTCGGAGCCACCGTCTTCGACGAGATGATGCAGGATATACAGACCGATATCAGGCTCGAGGACTGCGGACATGCAGGCAAGGTCGTGATGAATAAGAAGAACGTCGTGATCCAGGGCATACCCAATCCCGACGACCCCGTAGTCGAAGCAAGAAGACAGGAGCTCTACAGAGATCTTGAACATATAAAAGATGAAGACGAGCGTTACCGCATCGAGCAGATGCTCACTCCTCTTGCAGGAGACACTGCAGAGGTAAAGGTCGGCGGCGTTATGGAGATGGAGATGTTCGAGCGCAAATACCTTGTGGACAACGCCATCCATAACACCTACAGCGCCCTTAAGTCCGGGTTCCTTCCCGGCGGAGGAAAGGCATATATACTCGCAGTACCTGCGGTAAAAGCCTTTGCAGAGACCCTAACGGGAGATGAAAAGCTCGGAGCAAACATACTCGCCAAAGCTCTTACGATGCCGGCGTTCCAGATAGCCGAAAATGCAGGGCTTGACGGAAAGAGCACCGTCGAGAAACTCCTCTCGGCAGAAGATAAATATTCGGGAGTCAACGTGCTTACGAACAAGTATGAAGATTTGAGAAAAGGCGGAGTCCTCGACTCGCTGGCAGTTGTGGAATCTGCTCTTATCACAGCGGTCTCAAGCGTATCTACAGCGATATCCGTTGCTGCCTGTGTGGTCGCAAAGGATCCGGAAGAAGACTATTAATAAGTGATTCGCGGGCGGAGCGATGCTCCGCCCTTTTTTAAGGATATGATACACGAATATATTTGGGGAACTGAAGACTGGATATACGAGGATAATGACATCCTCATCAAAAGGATAGACGCCAGGAGCAAGCTGTCTGTACAGGTACATCCTGACGATGCATATGCAAAAGCCCACGGTCTTGATCATGGAAAGACCGAATGCTGGTACATAGTCGATTGCCGTGAAGGAGCTTTTCTTTACTGCGGTGTGGACAAGGCAAGCGGGATAGACAAGGAGCTTTTTGCAAAGGCTGTTGAAGACGGCACCATAGAGAGGTATCTCAATAAGATATACGTACGTCCCGGGGATTTCATATTCATCCCCGCAGGAGCGGTCCATGCCATCGGAGCCGGGATAAAACTCATAGAAGTGCAGCAGGACAGCAAGACCACATACAGGCTCTACGACTACAAAAGAGTGGACGAGGACGGCAACGAAAGGGAACTCCACGTGGAGCAGGGACTTGAGTGCACGGATCTCGATTCTCCCTGTGGTCTATATAAGCTGCCTTTTTCCTGCGAATATTTTTCAGTGGACGTGAAGGGCGAGTATCTTAACATAGGCTTTTCTGATAATATGCTGAGCGTTCCGCTGAGATAAAGGAGTAAGAACGTTATTTAAATGAAAAAGGTAATGATAGTTTTCGGGACAAGACCCGAAGCCATAAAAATGTGCCCTCTCGTAAACGAGCTGAAGTCAAGACCGGAAATCGAAACTGTGGTATGCGTCACCGGACAGCACCGGGAGATGCTTGACCAGGTCCTTGAAGTATTCAAAGTGACGCCTGACTATGATCTTTCCATAATGAAAGACCGTCAGACGCTTTTTGATATTACGACGAGCATACTCGAAAAGATAAAGTTCGTACTTGAAAAAGAAAGACCTGACGTAGTCCTCGTACACGGCGATACGACGACGACCTTCGTAACGGCTCTTTCCGCCTTCTATATGCAGATCCCTGTGGGTCATGTGGAAGCCGGCCTTAGGACTTACAACATCTACAGCCCTTACCCCGAAGAGTTCAACAGGGAAGTTGTATCGATAATCTCAAAGTACAACTTTGCGCCTACGAATTTGTCCAGGCAGAACCTCGTAAATGAAGGAAAAGACCTGTCGACTATTTACGTCACGGGCAACACTGCCATAGACGCTCTCAAGACGACTGTAAGAGATGAGTATACTCATCCGGAGCTAGACTGGGCGAAAGGCTCAAGGCTCATACTCATAACTGCTCACAGGCGCGAAAACTTAGGGCAGCCCATGAGGAATATGTTCAGGGCCATAAGGAGGGTCATGGACGAGCATCCCGACGTTAAAGCCATCTATCCCATACATATGAACCCTGTAGTAAGGGAAACTGCAGCTGAGATCCTGGGTGATGACGACAGGATACATATCATAGAACCTCTCGACGTCTTCGACTTCCACAACTTCATAAGCAGGAGCTACATGATACTTACGGACTCCGGCGGCATACAGGAAGAAGCCCCGAGCCTTGGAAAGCCTGTCCTCGTCATGAGGGATACGACGGAAAGGCCCGAAGGTATAGAGGCGGGCACTCTCAAACTCGTAGGTACCGACGAGAAGGTCATCTACGACAACTTCAAACTTCTTCTCGAAGATAAAGACGAATATGCAAAGATGAGCAATGCTGCAAATCCTTACGGAGACGGCTTTGCCAGCGTGAGGATCGCAGATATACTTTGCAAAGATATATAGGAGCACAAATGGATATTGAAACATTGAAACAGAAAATGACGGAAGCGAAGTACGTGTATGACGATAATCTCATCACCACGCTCTTCGTTGCCATAAACCTTGGAAGACCACTCCTCATAGAGGGAGAGGCAGGAGTAGGAAAGACGGAAGTCGCAAAGGTAGTAGCGGCAGCTCTTGACAGAGAACTCATCCGCATGCAGTGCTATGAGGGACTCGACGAGAGCAAGACTCTTTACGAGTGGAACTATCAAAAGCAGCTACTCTCCATACAGGTGAACATGGGAAAGACAGACGACGATACTCTTACCAAATCCTTGTTCAGCGACGAGTATCTCCTCGAAAGACCTCTCCTTCAGTCTATAAGGTCGGAAAAGCCGGTAGTGCTTCTTATAGACGAGATAGATAAGGCGGACGAGGAGTTCGAGGCTTTTCTTCTTGAGCTCCTTTCTGACTTTCAGGTCTCGGTACCTGAAGTCGGTACTATCAAGGCGAAGACAAGGCCCTTCGTAGTGCTTACGTCGAACAGGGCAAGGCCCATATCAGATGCTCTGAGAAGGCGCTGCGCATACCTTTACATAGAATATCCGAGCATGGAAAAGGAAATGGAGATCTTAAGGAGCAGAGTGCCCCACGTGGACGACAGGCTCTGCCTTCAGATAGTTCAGGCTGTACAGGACTTAAGGAACAACGAAGCCATACTTAAAAAGCCGTCTGTCGCAGAGTCCTTGGACTGGGCCGAAGCTCTTCACGCCCTGGGCGTAAGGGAACTCACCCCGGAGCTCATAAGGAGCACCGTCGGATTCGTCCTTAAGAACAACGAGGATATAATCACACTCAACGAAGCCCTCGATGCCGAAGAGGAAGAACCCGAACCCACGGAAGAATACGCAAAGCGCCACGAGGACTGCCCGCATCATCACGGGGACGGTGAGCATTGCGGACATCACCATGAACACGGCGAGCACTGCGATCACGGAGAAGACTGCCAGTGCGAGCATCACAAAGAAGAATATCGCGACGGTCATCTCCACACGGAAGACCTTGAACATGATAGACACTGAAGTATATCTTGAGAAGCTGCTCCTCTTCGGAGGGCTTTTGAGAAAAGAAGGGATGGAAGTAAGTCCGAAAGAGAACGAGGATGCCTGCAGGGTACTCCTCTCTCTTGACATGTCTGACAGACAGTCGGTAAAGACGGCCCTTCGCACTGTCTATGCAAAATCGAGAGACGAACAGCTCAAATTCGACAGGATCTTCGACGGCTTTTTCTTAAGCGAAGATGCCATAAGAGCTATAGACAAGAAACATCAGCAGGAAGAGCTTGAAAGAAGAAAGGCTCTTGAGGAAGCCGAACAGGCTCTTTCGGAGCAGACTCCCAACGTCATGTACTCAGAAGAGCAAAAGGAAGCCTATTCCCAGCTTTCGCAGGAAGAGAAAAGGCGCCTTGAGGAACTCAAGAAGAGATTCAAGGGAGCGAGCGACAGGAGCGAACCTCTCTACGCAGACTTCATACGCTCGGTATTCATGAAATATATACTGGAGCAGCAGATCAAGATGGAGGATGCGGCCATAGGTGCCGACGCCATAGATCCCGAGATAGGCATACTCTTTAAGGACATTTCGGAGTTCCATGATAACGAGATCCCTAAAGCCGTAAAGTATATGCAGGATCTTTCCGCAAAGATCAGCGGAGAACTTGCAAAGAGAAGAAAGGGCTCTAAGAAAAGCGGAGCTCTCGATTTCAGAAGGACCATAAGGAAGGGCCTTGAAACGGGAGGAAGCTTTTACAATATAGCATACAAGCCGGCGAGGAAGAGAAAGAAGCAGATACTCATGCTTTGCGACGTGTCGGCTTCAATGGTGCAGTTCTCGGAGTTCGCCCTGAGGTTCATACAGGCTCTCAACGAGGCATCGGACAGTTCGAGGGTCTTCCTTTTCTCAGAGGAACTAAAGGAAGCAGACTCGTTCCATCTTCACAACATGGATTCCTTTAGAGACTACGTGAGAGAATCGGGAGTTTACGGAAGAGGGACAAACCTGGGCGCTGCCCTTAAAAAGATAAACGACGAAAGGCCTTCGGCTCTTTCTCCTGCCACTGTGCTCATAATAGTATCCGACGGAAAGAGCATGGATATATCGGGCACCTGCAAGGAATTGGACAGGGCGAGGAGCAGGGCGGGGAAGGTCTATTGTCTCAATCCCATACCCGAATCGAAATGGAGATACTCATCTTCTATCCTTGCTGTCTCGCAAAAATGCGAAATGCTTTCGTGCAGCACGCTCAAAGACCTGGGAGAAGCCTGCAGGAGGTTGACTCTCAGCTGATAATGTGAGATATATATAGTATATACTAATATATATTTAACTTAAGGAGAAAAAGCGTATCATGACAACAAATGAAAAGGAGCTGAAGGAGATCAAAAGGCTCGAGAAGGCCGAAGCCTTCCACAAGCACAAAAACTACTTCGCAATACTGGTAGTAGTCCTCACTATCGTATATATCGTAGACGAACTCACTTCAAGCGTAAGAGGGGCAGTCGACTCGTTCACTATCTGCGACCTCTTCAATACCACCTTCGGAACACCGGAGTACGATAAGGCAGCAGGCACCCTCGGACTGGTGACCACAGGCTGCTATCTTATTTATCTCATAGCTCCGTTCTACAAGTCGCTTGCAGACAAACTCGGAAGAAAAGTCTTCCTTATCATCAATACCATAGGAATGGGCGTAGGTATGCTCGTATGCATAATCTCCCACAACGTGGTAGTCTACCTTGTAGGCGTAGTCATCATGACCTTCTTTACGCCTAACGACGTACAGGTCTTGTACATCATGGAATGCGCTCCAAAGGAGCACAGAGCTAAGCTTTGCTCCATCACAAAGGGCATTGCTCTTATATCCGTTTCGCTCCTTGGACTTTTCGTCAAGATGTTCGTAAACAGGGAGCATCCCGAGACATGGAGAAGCGTATTCATCATCCCCATCATCCTCGCATTCGTCATCGGTTTCCTCGCTATTTTCTTCGTTAAGGAAACTCCCATATTCACTCAGAAGAGGCTCCAGTACTTAAGAGCTTCGGAAGAGGAAAGAAAGGCTCAGGCAGAAGCAGAAAAGGCCGAAGCTGAAAAAGAAAAGAAGCAAAGCGTATCCGTATTCAGCGCTTTCAAGTTCATTTTCAAGAACCATCAGACAAGAGCCGTCGCTATAGTTGCGATACTCCTTTCATTCGCCACCGGATATACCGGTAAATATCAGAACATGATCGAAGCAGGTGTTGCAAGAGGCGCTATCACCGCTGCAGGCTCCGAGCTCATACTCATGTTCTATCCCATCATCAACGGACTTTTAACACTTGCAGCAGGCTTCCTCATCGATGCTTTAGGAAGAAAGAAAGCTGCTCTGATCCTCGGCCTTTGGACTGCGGTAGGCTTAGGCGTCTTCGCTTACGGATGCATGAATCCTCTCAATCCGTATATCACAGGCTTTGCATACGGATTCTCCATCGCAGGTCTTTGGTCCATCTCCGATATGCTCTTCTTCGTCATCACGTCGGAGTCGACGCCTACGGAGATGAGAGGAACCGTCGTAGGCTCTATGCAGCTTCTCGGAATGGTCGGCGTCGGCTTCAATATGGTATTCAATAACGTGGTCACCATGATCGCAGGCTCCATGAACCTGCCGGTAGTTCTGACCCTTACGTATCTTCCTATCGTCGCCATCGCTCTCGTCATAATGATGCTCAAGGTAAAAGAGACAAGAGACGTAGACCTAGACAATATACAGATCGACGACTGGAGATAGTACCATTGATAACAGATCATATGTTTGATATACTAAATGGAAATATGTGTTAGTTAGAATAAAGGAGATCAAAAATCATGAAACGAGTAATCACTATATTGCTGGTCCTTTGCATGATGCTCAGCTTCGCATCCTGCGGATCTAAAAACGAACCGGCTCCGCAGAATCCAGACAACGGTTCTCAGAACGAGCCCGCAAAACCCGACGAGTCGAAACTCAAGGGCGAAACGAGCGACAGCGCATACACCAACGAGTATCTCGGCTACCGTATAGTTCTTCCTGCAGGCTGGAGCTTCTACACGGAAGAGCAGATGGCCATGGTCAACAATATGACCGCCGATGCATATAAAGATACGGACGTTGCAGATGCCATTAACAATGCCGGACAATATATGGCTATGATGATGGCTAACCTTACGGGAAGCTCATATAACCTTATCGTTCAGCCGAAGAATCCTCTGATCGATAATTATACCGACGAGCAGATCTTCCAGAACGTAGAGTCCGAGATGAAGAAACAGTTCGAATCCGCCAACGTAAGGGTGAATAAATTCGAGACTGTCAAGCTGCAGGTAGCAGGAGAAGAACGAGACGTTCTTCACATGGTGCTCGACTTCGGATATATCATGGACGAATACCAGCTCTGGTACCGTCCGGAAGGCGGTAAATACATGGGAGTTCTTACCCTTGCTGTTCCTGAAGGGGCAGATCCAAAGCCATTCCTCGACTGCATAACAAAGCTGAAATAAGGAAAACAGACAAATCAATAGCAAACGGAGACCTTCGCAGGCCTCCGTTTTTCTTTCGGCTTCGATCCTCCCTACGCTTAGCCACAAACAAAAATGACGGGATAAAACCCGTCATTTCCGTTTGGTGGCATAGGGATTTCTTGATACGAACCGAAGGCAAAATTTACCTCTTCGAGCGTCAAAGCATCTGTATTGTCTTTGAAATTGTACGTAAAGACATACTTATCATCGTAAACATATATAGAGTTAATGAATATGTCGATGATTTCCTTTTGGTACTGTTTATCATCAATATTTCCATACTTAAACTGGGAGATCCAGTCGACGATCTCCTCCTTAGTGAAATTGCACTTTTCCAGGCTGGCGCGTTGTAAAGCGGCACCGAGCCTCTCTCGTTCCTGTTCAAGTTCTTCAAGGCGTTCTTTGGTAGAGGAAGTAAAAACACCGTTTTCAATTGCGTGAATCATATTGGTTATACGTTTTTCGCAATCTTTGTACTGGCGCTTTAGGGAAGGGATAAGAGGGTCTTCCTTTTTTTGTTGTTCAAGAACTGCGTCGGCGATTCTGTTTATCACTTCGTCATTAAGTACCTTCTGGACAGTTATTACAACTGCGAATTTTTCCATCCAATCTTTCTTTATGCCTTTTCTTCTGTTGCAACGTCTCCTTTTGGCGCCGCCGCACTTATAGTAGTGATAATACTCGCCATTAGAATGACTCTTACCTGATTCTCCGATCATCATTTCCCCGCATGTTCCGCAGAATAGTTTTGTTGTCAAAAGGTACTCTTCATGAGCCTTAGCTCGTCCGGGAGTATGGCTGTTTTTAATGAGCCTACGCTGTACCCTTTCAAACAGTTCAGGCTCCACAATGGCAGGAATACCTCCCGGAATAACGATATCATCGTATCTGTATTCTCCTATATATTTTCTGTTATGAAGAATCTTGTTGATCCTTCCGTGTGTAAATTTGTGCCCGTAGCTACAGACGATTCCTCTGTCGTTGAGGTCGTTTAAAATTTCCACGATGCGCATACCCTTATCATAATTTGCAAAGATTTCCTTAACGATGAGTGCTCTTTCTGGATCTATTGCAAGTGCGTGTTGTTCTTTATCGACATAATAACCATATGGGGTGGTTCCCCCGTTATTTTTACACTTCATGGCGTTCTCCTTTAATCCTCTTTTAACTTTAACAGCCAGTTCTGCGGTATAGTACTCAGCCATTCCGACAAGGGTAGCTTCAAGAATGATCCCTTCCGGACCGTCGGATATGTTCTCCATTGCAGATACGACTTTGACGCCATTCTTGTTCAACACGTGTTTATAGTGAGCGCTGTCATAACGGTCTCTTGAGAATCTGTCAAGTTTCCAGACAAGAACGGTATCAAACAGTTTTTTCTCGCTGTCTTTGATCATTCTCTGAAACTCGGGTCTGTCAGCAGTTCTTGCAGAAAGAGCGCGGTCTATATACTCGCCGATGATCGTATAGCCTTTTCTTTCAGCAAATTCTTTGCATTCGCGTATCTGTCCGTCTATGGATTCGTCACGCTGACTGTCAGATGAATATCTTGCGTAAATAACTGCATTCATATTATTACCTCCTCGTATAATATGTTTTAACTTATGAAATAACGTGTATTTTGATCAGC
>CAZTHD010000018.1:0-351 GCA_964613315.1 uncultured Oscillospiraceae bacterium
CTTTCAAGCGAGCGTTTTTGGGTAAAATGGCTCACAATTAGATTAGCATTTATATAATCTAATGAGGAGGATCGTTATGGTTAAAAGAATTATTTCATTTTTTATGGCTATGTTATTATTGTGCAGTTATCCAGTAACATTATTTGCTTGTGAAAATAGCATGAAAAATGAGACGAATGATTTGGTGGAAGTGATTGAAAGGGAGGACGAATATTATAGAGTTATACGATCATATTTCAATAATCAAAGTTTGTATACTGATGAGGGCAATATTAATTTTGATAAACTTGTGACAATATTAAAATTACTCGGTATGGATGACTATAGTATTGCAATGCTCGATGATGAGGC
>CAZTHD010000018.1:361-9129 GCA_964613315.1 uncultured Oscillospiraceae bacterium
GAGGCTATTCGTGCATGTGCAGATGGGAAAGAATTGTACTATATTACCTCATATACAAAAAATGATGCAGATGGTAATGTGGTTTACATCACTAAAGATGAAGCACTCCAATCGGTATCAGAATTAAAAATTCGCCAAAAACAACTATTGAATAATATAATAAATGCAGAAGACAGCGAAAGATCAAGGGCAATTACCTCTTATCAAGATTCATTTTCTGACTCTTATATGGTGATCAATTATTTGGTATCACATGAGGGTAGTGGATATTATTTTTATTCAGTATCAAGTGTATGGTTGACAATGCCGTATTTTCGGGGAATTGACTCTCTTGGATCTTGTGCGCAGAATTCAACCGTAAGCAATAATACCAGATTTGGCTATTGCTGGTATGGCGTCACGGAGTATGATTCAGGTAATATTACTACCAATTCTGTAACCACTTATTCTGGCATCAGCTATGGAAATGCGGCAAATGGCAATTGGTATGGAGCCGCATGTAGTTTTAACTTACCAGATGATTATTTCTCTGATGATTACTATATAGTCTATGATGGTTTTGGTGCTCATTTTCAGTATAGCGGATATATCAATTACCCAACAGTTGAGAGTTGGTTTAATGCCGTAGGCAGTTACACTCATACAAGATGGAATGTATCTTTTTCTCCAAGTTTTACCATCACATACCCCGCCTCAGTTTCTGCCTCGATTGGATTGAATGTAAATCAGACTACTGATATCCGAGGCGCTGAAGTACTGATTCATCATGTTCCATAAATAGGAGGTTTATTATGAAATATGTTTATGTGGTCGTTGCCGTTGTTGTCAGCATATTGGCTAACAATATAGGTTGGAGATTGTTTCCCGGCAACTATGCTGGCAATTGGGGTACTACATTTTCTGTAGTGGTGATAGGGGCTTTCATTCTCTGCAAAATGGTTAAAATCGAGTCGTTGATAGAAGATTTAAAAACAAAGAGTAAAGATAATCTTAAGCAATAGATATGTGCGAGTTGATTACGTAACTGGTTATTTTGTTACTAAAATAACGCCATATAAATAATGGTACTTCTTAATATTGAAAGGAATAGTATATGACTAAAATTTTTAAAGCAGTGATCGCAGCAGTACTTATAATCGCCCTTAGTACACAGAGTACATTCTTAGTGTTTGCGAGTTCAGATGATATTTATTCGGATAGAATAATTGCATCAAATGAAGATGAAAAAAAAGCAGTTATTTATTCTTTGTTTCATCCAAATTATTGTAATTATGAAGAATTCAATGCAGAAGAGAAGTATATTATCGATAATTCTATTCTGCATTTAGATAAATACTTACAATTTGCCGGAATGTATAATGGACATATTGTAGCCATATTTTACACAGATAAGGATAATACTATAATCGGTATTACGGATGGATATGTGGAGATCATAGAGTACTTAGATGAGAATTCTATATGCATCAATAATGAGACTGTTCATTTTAGCGTAGATGTAGAGAAATCACCATCCTTACACTCGAATACATATAAATCTGAAACAAAGGGAACGAGAGAGCCTACAGGCTGGGTCGAAGTATCATCTCTTTCCAATGCAGTTTTTACGCAATTAGATGATTACAATTGGTATAACGTACATCTTCAAAATGCCATAGCAAATTTCACTATTGCGGCGCTGTCAATAATATTAGGTGCAGCGGCGCATCTTCCATGGTATGGTTCAGTTCTTGCAGGTATAGCATCGTATCTCCTGGCATCAGCTTATACAAATACTAGCACAGCCGCTGTAAGTGTATATACTTATCTTGACACGGTTACAGCTGATCCATTAATGTGGTATCGTAAAGATAAATGTTATGGTTATGCATATAGTACTTATGATGATACGTATGTATATTTGGGATATGAAAACAAGTATTATATTTTGAATTTAGTTTAAGCGGAGAGTATTGGTAATTGTTCGGTATATCATTACAGGGAGTATTAGTATTTTTATTGGCAGCACTGGTTGTGTATTGCTTGCTTTCATTGTTGTTTTTAGGAAAAGTATTATTCGGCGGAGTCAAGCATAAAAGCATCAGAGGTGCGGCCCTTATAGGTCTATTGCTTATCGTGACAGTAATTCTGTGTTTAGCCGCATTAAGTATCTTCTGGTATGATTGTTGGAGAATCAGCTATATATTTATATTTTACTCTGTAATATGGGTATATAGAGCATATCTGGAAAAAAGGAATTCCTGTGAAAAGATGGTTATCAAAGATTCGATTATGAATGCAGTGTACTGCGGAACTCTTTCCCTGTTGGCGGAAATCGTTTTGGAAACGAAATAATAAACAATCAGACTTTCTGATTTAGATATGCCGAGCATCAGCAGAGCTACGGCAACTATCCTAACTACTGGTACTAACCAAACTGTATAGACTGCAGTATAAAGTGAGTCTAAAGCTGAAGATCTGCAGCATAAAAACAGATCAAGCCGGCGGCCGCCCGGCAAACTGCGTCCATGATAATAGCTTTTTTTCAAACCTCCTTGCATCCCCCTGAGTGTTCTCAGGGGGATGCTTTGCTGTGTTTGTTTTTTCGAGATTTTCGTGCTTCAGACATAGAAAACCCCTGGGACGGAATCAGCTTTACTGATCCGTGTATTGACACTTAAAAACTGAAGATGAGTGGTGTATAATGGAAACATAGCGGAGGGTTGACATAATGTCTGAAAGTCAGAATATTGAGAATATATTAAAGGACCTTATTTCCAGAGAATATGAGGAGGACTGGTTTGAATTTAAGGAGAACTGGTTCGATGCTCATCAGCTTGGAGAATACATTTCCGGCATGTCCAATGCTGCGGCTATGGTCGGACAGGAATTTGCATACTTTGTTTGGGGTATTGAAAATAGCACACATAAAGTAGTCGGAACGAAATTTGATTATCATAGGGATGTCGATAATGAACCTTTGGAACATTATCTTGCTCGAAATATCCGGCCAGACATGGATTTTAAATTCAAAGACACTAATTTTCAAGGAAAGAAAATAGTGATATTGGTTATTCCTGCAGCAAAAGATACTCCGACTGCATTTGAGAAGAAACGTTACTTTCGTATAGGGTCCAGCAAAGTCAATTTAATGGACTATCCTGAACGGGAAGCACAGCTTTTCATGGTTTTGCGCGGAGAGACTCCATCGATTGAAAAAACTGCTTCTGAGTATCAGGATCTGAAATTTAATAAGTTGTTTGCCTATTATGGATCTAAAGGTATTACGCTGAACAAGAAAACTTATAAGAAGAATCTGAACCTGCTGACATCTGACGGTAAGTACAATGTTATGGCACAGCTACTTTCGGATAATAGCCAGATTCCGATCAGATTCGGCCTTTTTACGGGCAAAACTAAGGCATCGACGATGTATGCTGTCCGTGAGTTCGGAAATGACTGTCTGCTATATTCATTGGATAATATTCTTCGTTATGGAGAAGTATTGAATGTGCCGCAGGCTGACGAACGTGATCGTATTGTTGAGCGTAAGGAAATCATGCTATTCAATCAAGATGCCTATCGCGAGGCTGTGATAAATGCGTTTATCCACAATCACTGGCTCGATGGGGCTCCTGCATTTACAGTCTTTCAGGATCGTATTGAGATATTATCCAGAGGATCATTGCCTCCAAAACAGACAATGGATGGATTTTTTGCCGGAGAATCTGTCCCTGTAAATGAAAAACTTGCAAAGATTATTTTGCAGCTTCATATCAGCGAACAGACCGGTCGCGGTGTTCCGGCAATCGTAGAAGCATATGGTAAGGATGCATTTCGTTTTGCAGAGAACAATATAAAGGTGACGATTCCTTTTGATATGATTGATGAAGAGGCGCATGCATCAGTTGATGCACCAGTTAGTGGTGAAAATACCCCAGTCACTACCCCAGTTAAAGCGAAAAATACCCCAGTCACTACCCCAGTCAAGACTGCAAAAACATCTGTGGAAGAGCGTATTATGGAGTATTGTCGTGAACCTAAAGGAATAAAAGAAATAGCCGAATTCTTGGGGTATAAGGAAAAGAAATCTGTAAGGAAATATCTTGTCCCACTTTTGGAGCAAGGACGTTTAGCCATGACTATTCCGGAAAAGCCTAATAGCAGACTGCAAAAATACATTACTATAAAGTAAATAAACCTTTTAAGGAACTTTTTGGGTATATATGAAATACATGATTTCGTCCATATCGGACGTGGTAACTGAAGAAGGCGGAGACGACTGGGAAAGGGTGATGTACGTTGACCGTACGGCACCTCTTGCAAGGGAGAGCGGTCTTGGGATTGAGATAGCAGAGTTCTGTATTTCGGATAATATGGAGCTCAAGTTCGATGATGTATTGCCTCATGTGGAGACTTTGGTTTCCGCTGCCAAGTACAAGACTCTTCATGCTCCGTACAACGAGCTATATCCAATGGCAATAGAACCTCTTGTGGTTGAGGTCGCATACAAGCGCTACAGCCAGGCATGGGAATACTGCAAGCGCTTCGGTGCGTCCAAGATGATAGTTCATGCCAATTACAATGACGACTTGTATTTCCCAGGCTGGTTTATTGACAGGCATACAAGGTTCTGGAAGAGGTTTTTGAGCGAGCATGAGGGAGATATCGTCATATGTGTTGAAAACGTGGCAGAGCGGGATCCTGAGCTCATAACGGGCATCATAAAAGGAGTGGACGATCCGAGACTTCGTATGTGCCTTGATGTAGGACATGCCAATCTGTCAGGTATAGAGCCTATAGAGTGGGTCAGGGCCTGCGCGCCTTATGTATCCCATTATCACATTCATAACAACTTCGGAGCTCCGAAGGAAGGGAAGCGCAGCTGGGGAGACAGGCACCTTGGTCTTGGAAACGGGATCATAGACATGAAAGCTCTTCTGGACTTGGCGGAAGAGCTTACTCCTGATGCTACAGCCGCCATAGAAAGCTATGAACCCGAAGCCAGCGTGCAATGGCTTAGAGATAACGGGTTTTTATGATATTTGAATCATAACTGCTTTATCGTATTGGTAGCTCGGTATCATAGCTCTTTCGTGTGATTACAAAATCTATGTATCAGGCAAATAAAGAGGGGAGTCCATATGCAGATAATACTGGATTCAACACTACTATGCTTGTCACGACTGTAGATATTAATGGATTTCTCCAGTCAATAAGAGTGTTCCGAATAATGCAAAGTTCTGCGCTGTTCAATATGATTTTAAGCTTTTTATTGCAATGTGTTCGGATGGATGTATCAATTAGGTTTAGCACAAAATTACATATATTGTCATTGATTATGCTGGTTTATTGCCTTCGCATGTTTTAAGACAATTAATTACTGTCGCTAGGTCGTAGCAATCAAGTTTGATCTTCACTTTCTGAAACTCCTTTAATTTCAATGGTTATAGGGATTCTCATATCGTCCTACAGTATCTTTCATAAAGCTCATCCAAACTTTCCATAGGAAAAACAAATCCGAACGCAGTCTTGAAAAAAACTGGGTTCGGATAGCTTTTAATTGGTAGTGCCTAGGGGAGTCGAACCCCTGATTCCAGCGTGAGAGGCTAGCGTCTTGACCACTTGACCAAGGCACCGTATTCTTTTCTTTCCGCTTATTGCGGAACATTTGAATTATACACATAATTTAAGTGCTTGTCTATCATTTTTTTTTTCAATATCCGGCATTTTATGAACCCTTTTTTGTTTTTCTTTTGGGTTGCGCAATTCTTCACACAATTTCTCATATTTATTGTCTTTCCCCGTATGTTAAACGGGATTTTTTTGATATAATAACACGGTTGAACATTAGTAGAGGAAAAGATATGGATCATAATGAATTAGCTGAACTTTTATTTCCCGAGATAACAAAGACTGTGGATGATTATGAGAAGGAATATCCCGCAAGAGATCTTCCTGAAGGAGCAAGAGTCACGAGGCTCGCTCCGAGCCCCACAGGTTTCATACACCTTGGGAATCTTTTCGGAGCCATGGCAGACGAGAGAATGGCTCACCAGTCGAAGGGCGTATGTTACCTCCGTGTAGAAGATACCGACGAAAAGAGAGAAGTGGAAGGAGCCATCCCTGTCCTTCTAGATACCCTTTCATATTTTGGCATCAACTTTGATGAAGGCGCCTGCAAGAACGAAACTCCCGGCAGCCGTCCATCAGGAGTCGATCCGGAGGGCTCAGAAAGAGGAGATTACGGTCCTTACTGGCAGAGCGCAAGAGGCGATATATACAAGGCGTGCATCAAGTATCTCGTCGAAAAAGGAATGGCATATCCCTGCTTCATGACGGAAGAAGAGATAGATGCCGTCAGAAAAGAACAGGAAGCGAACAAGATAAATCCCGGCATTTACGGAAAGTATGCAAAGGACAGGGACTTAAGTCTTGAAGAGATAAAGAAGAGGATAGCAGAGGGAAGAAGCTACGTGATACGCTTCAAAAGCCCGGGAGACGAGAGCAGGTACTTCAGCTGCTACGATGAGATAAGGGGCGATATCTCCATGCCCGAGAACGTTCAGGACGTGGTCATACTTAAAAAGAACGATCTTCCCACCTATCACTTTGCCCACGTTGTAGACGATCACTTCATGAGGACTACTCACGTCGTAAGAGGAGAGGAGTGGATGGCATCATTGCCCATCCACGTACAGCTCTTCGAGGCCATGGGCTGGGAACATCCGGTCTACGTCCACAACACCTCTCTTATGAAGATAGACGAGGCAACAGGCCAGAAGAGAAAGCTCTCAAAGAGAAAGGACCCGGAGCTCGGGCTTTCCTTCTATAAGGAGCTTGGCTATTTCCCCGAAGCCGTCAGGGAATATCTGATGACCATACTCTGTTCCGACTTTGAAGAGTGGAGGATAGCTAATCCCATGGCGGATTACGACGAGTTCATTTTCTCTGCCGAAAAAATGTCGGACTCCGGTACTCTCTTCGATATAAACAAGCTGAACGACGTATCAAAGGACGTTCTTGCAAGAAAGAGCGCAGCAGAGATATATGACTTCATGGCTGACTGGGCCAAGGAATACCAGCCTGAAAAGGCAAAGCTCATCGAAGACAACAAGGATATGCTCCTCAAGGTCTTCGATATAGACAGGGGCGGCGAGAAGCCGAGAAAAGACCTTGTCTATGCAGGGCAGATATTCGAATTCGTAAAGTACTTTTTCGACGAGTGCTTCGTATATGAATCAGAATGGCCAACGGAAGTATCTTCAGAAGACAGAAAAGAGATCTTGAGAAGGTACCTGGAAAGCTACGATCCGGGTGACGACAACTCTGCCTGGTTCGAGAAGATCAGGAACATAACGGCCGATATGGGCTATGCTGTAAAGCCTAAAGATTACAAGAAAAACCCCGAAAGTTACAAAGGCCACGTGGGCCACGTTTCCGGAGTCGTGAGGATAGCCATCACAGGAAGGGCGAACAGCCCCGACCTTTGGACTATCCAGCAGATACTCGGAAGAGAAAGAGTTGAGGAAAGGATCAGAAAAGCAGAGGAAGCATAAGGGCTTCCAAGGTAGTATATAGTATGGAACTAAGAGATTTTAAACACATTCATTTCATAGGTATAGGCGGCATCGGCGTATCCGCCATCGCGGAGATAGTAAAGAGCAGAGGCGTGGAGGCTTCAGGCTCTGACATGAAGGCAAGCGAGGTCACCGAGAATCTTGAAAAGCAGGGCATCAAAGTATATATAGGTCACAGCGCAGAGCATATAGAAGGCGCAGATCTCGTCGTGTATTCAACAGCAGTATCTCTCCAGAATCCGGAGATAGTAGCCGCACAGGAAAAGGGTATACCCGTCATGACCAGATCCCAGGCCCTGGGACTCATGATGACTGAGTATCCCGTATCCGTTGCCATATCAGGCACCCACGGAAAGACTACGACCACGTCCATGGTCTCACTCATTTTGGAGCATGCAGGCCTCGACCCCACAGTCCTTGTCGGAGGCATACTCAACGAATTCCACAGCAATGCGAGGATAGGAAGATCCGACAAGCTCGTAACGGAAGCTTGCGAATATATGGACAGCTTCCTTGATCTTAAGCCTTTAGTAGAGATCATACTCAACATCGATTCAGATCACCTGGACTATTTCAAGGATATAGACCACATCGCAAAATCCTTCGGAGTCTTCGCAGATAACCTAAGAGAGGGAGGCTTCATAGTCGCATACGACTCAAACCCCTTCGTAAAGGCAGTCACCGAAAAAAGCGACAAGAAGGTCATTACTTTTGGTTTCAACGAGACCAGCGACTACTACGCCAAGAACATCACCTTCAACGAAGACGGCCATCCAAGCTACGACCTTTATTCTAAAAACGGATACGAGCGCCGCATAGAACTGGGAGTCCCCGGCGAACACAACGTTGCCAACTCACTGGCAGCCATAGCTGCCTGCATGAACCTCGGCGTCAGCCTCGATTCCATCGAGGAAACTCTGGAAGCTTTCAGAGGTACCCAGAGAAGGTTCGATATAATCGGAAAGACGGAGAACGGATGCACCGTGGTGGACGACTATGCCCATCACCCGACCGAGATCAAAGCGACCCTTGCGGCTGCCCAGCACTTCACCCATAAGACCGTATGGTGTCTTTTCCAGCCCCATACCTATACGAGAACGCTGGCCCTCATGGAGGACTTTGCCGACGCGTTCGAAGATGCAGACAAGGTGGTCTTTGCCGAGATCTACGCAGCAAGAGAAAAGAACATATACAAAGTATCTTCCAAGA